>CAZSLR010000005.1:0-26788 GCA_964607635.1 uncultured Oscillospiraceae bacterium | reverse complement strand
GAGTGCTCATCCTTGCATCTGTTCCTTATGACAGTCTTATCTGGCTGATCACTGGTTTGCTCCTGCCTGTTTCAGCACGAATAGCAGTTAGACGTCTAAGTGCGGTCGGCTGCAGAATCTGGCTGACCTTACCTGCTGGTGCCTGGTTGATGCTCAATGGAATATCAATCATCAGCCATTTCGTGGGTTTTCATTGACAGCCTGATATTCCGATGCTATTATGTTTCGGTGACCGCATGGCCCAGGCTCCTAAATTGCTTATGCATGCCTGAGGCAGCGAGACTGTATACAGGAGGAAATTAATATGTACGCTGTAATCGCAACAGGCGGCAAACAGTACCGTGTTTCAGAAGGCGATGAGATTTTTATTGAAAAGCTCGTTGGCGAAGCAGGTGATGCCGTAACATTCGATCAGGTTCTGGCTGTTTCCGACGACAATGGACTCAAGGCAGGAACACCTACAGTAGAAGGTGCTGCAGTTGAGGCCGAGATCGTCAAACAGGGCAAGCAGAAAAAGGTCATTATCTTCAAGATGAAGTCAAAAAAAGGCTACAGAAGAAAAAAGGGTCATAGACAGCCCTATACCCGTGTCAAGATCAACAAAATCACTGTTTGATCAATAGCACAAATCCGCTGACAGAGAATCTGTCGGCAGAGGATCACAAATGATAACAGTTACTATTTATCGTCTGCCAGATGGCTTCATCAGCAGATTTGAGGCACAAGGACACTCAGGTCTGGCAGAGTCCGGCCAGGATATCATATGTGCAGGAGTATCAGCGATCGCTCAGACGGTTATCGGCAGTCTGCAGGAGCTGGCCTCTCTCGAACCTGATTATGGGCTTGAAGACGGTAACATATATTGTGATACAGGTGATCCGGCCAGAATGAACGCTAATCAGCGGGTCATAGCCTCAGCCCTGATGGGTTCGATGGATATAGGCTGTCAGCAGATCAGCAATAGTTATGGCAAAGAATACGTAACGGTAAGAAACAAAAGTTATTACTGAAGGAGGTGCATTGGCATGATTCAGGTAAATTTGCAGCTTCTGGCTCATAAGAAGGGTGTTGGCAGCACTCGTAACGGACGTGATTCAGAATCCAAGCGTCTGGGCGCTAAGAAGGGTGATGGTCAGCTGGCAACCGCAGGAAACATCCTGTACAGACAGCGTGGAACCAAGGTTCATCCTGGAAACAACGTTGGAATCGGATCTGACGACACTCTATTTGCTTTGATCGATGGAAAAGTAAAATATGAGCGTTTAGGTCGCGATAAGAAGCAGGTCAGCGTTTATCCCGCTGAGTGATCTGCTGTTTGTTAGAAGAGTCTAGATGGAAGGGTCCGGCCATGGACTTATAATTTGGCCGGGCTCTTTTTCCATCATACATTAAAAACAAGGAGGGCTGAGGCCATGTTTATTGATAGTGCCAAGGTCTATGTCCGAGCCGGCAATGGCGGCAATGGCATGGTTTCGTTCCATACTGAAAAATACGTACCAAATGGTGGTCCTGATGGCGGAGACGGTGGCCGCGGAGGCAGCGTTATTTTTTACGCTGATGAAAACAGAAGCACATTGCAGGATTTTCGCTTCAAGAGAAAATATGCAGCAGAAGACGGTGAGAAGGGTGGAAGACGTAAGTGTTACGGCAAAAGCGGCACTGACCTTGTACTGCCTGTTCCTGTAGGCACACTTATAAAAGACGCTGAAACCGGCAGAACACTTGCTGATCTTACAGAGCCAGGACAACAGGCAGTAATCGCCCATGGCGGACGTGGCGGCAAGGGAAACATTCATTTTGTAAATTCTGTACGTCAGGCTCCAAATTTTGCCAGAGCAGGTGAACCCGGCGAGGAGTTCAATCTTATGATTGAACTTAAACTGCTGGCGGATGTTGGTCTTGTCGGCTATCCCAATGTAGGTAAGTCTACTCTTCTATCGGTAATTTCAGCTGCAAGACCAAAAATTGCTGATTATCATTTTACAACGATTCAACCAAATCTTGGTGTGGTAGCGGTTGATGACACCAGCTTCGTCGTAGCTGATATACCAGGGCTTATCGATGGTGCACATACAGGTATGGGTCTTGGTCTGGCTTTTCTCCGGCACATAGAGCGAACAAAAATGTTGATCCATGTTATTGATGTATCGGGTAGTGAAGGTCGTGATCCGGTTGAGGATTTTGATAATATCAACGCGGAGCTTGAGGCTTATCATCCTGGATTATCAGCCAGACCACAGGTTATCGCTCTGAATAAGATCGATATGGCAGATGAAGAGCATGTGGAGCAGGTAAGTAAAGTTCTGTCAGATCGTGGTTTCGCTGTATTCCCGATGTGCGCTGCAATAAATGAGCAGGTTCGGCCGATGATCGAGCATGTAGCGGCGATGGTCAGACAGCTGCCGCAGACGATTCTTGTTGATACTGTGGAAGAAGAAGCTCTTTTCAAATTCGAAGAGGAAGAGCTGTTTCAGATCGTTATTGATGAAGGTGTTTACCGTGTTACAGGCAGCTGGATCGAGAATCTTGTTGATTCCACAAACTTCGATGATAACGAGTCTCTGCAGTACTTCCAGAGACTCATTCGTAAGAAGGGTGTAATCAGCGCTCTTGAGAAATCTGGTGTCAAAGAAGGAGACCTGGTTGCTCTCCATGATCTCGAATTTGAGTTTATTTATTAACTTGAAACGCAGTAAGCATAACAATCAGCGAAAATAAGCATCGAATGAGGTAAATGCTATGATTAACAGTAAACAAAGAGCCTGGCTGAGAGCACAGGCAAATGATATGTCCTGTCAGTTCCATATCGGTAAGGGTGAGATAGACTCCGAAATTATTAACGGATTAGATGAGATTTTAACTACTCATGAGCTGTTGAAGATCAATGTTCTGAAAACAGCATCATCACCGTCAAAAGAAATCGCTGAAGAGCTGGCGGCGGCTGTGAATGCTGATATTGTCCAGGTAATTGGCAGAAGAATCGTGCTTTATCGCTTCTCAGAGAAGCTTGCAAAAAAGGGCAAGAGCCTTGCCCTTCCATACTGATGCAGCGGAAATTAATGATGTGAACAATTATTACAAAGCCGTCGAACCTGCTAGTCATGACGCGAATATAACGTTATAATAGCACGTGAGACAGAAATCACTGTCAGAAGAAAAATTTAGAAAGTGAGGCTTTGACTAATGAAAAAGTATGTTTGTAATCTTTGCGGTTATGTCTATGATCCTGCTGAGGGCGATCCAGATAACGGTGTAGCTCCCGGCACAGCTTTTGAAGATATTCCCGAAGATTGGGTCTGCCCTCTTTGCGGCGCAAGCAAGGAAGAATTCAGCGAAGAATAAACCGTAGTTATTGTTTATTTGACTTTTTTCATGCTGCCTTCCGGCCCTGTGCCGGAAGGCGTATGATTTCCTGAAGGAGAGAAAAAAATGTCAGTTCTAGCAATCAGTGAACAAGTATTCGAGGTCGGAGCATCGCATCCCGATCGTAAGCTTTTTGACTGTCTTATGCCCACACCACATGGCACTACCTACAATTCATATCTGATTTTTGGTTCTGAGAAGACAGCGCTTATTGATGCTGTTGATCCAGAAAAAACCGAAGTTCTTCTTAACAATCTTGAAGAAGCTGGTGTTAAGAGATTGGATTATCTGATCAATCTGCATACAGAGCAGGATCATGCTGGTTCAGCAGAAGCTGTCAGATGCAGGTATCCAGAGGTTGAGTTTATAACTAACGCAAAAGTGAAAGAATTGATGCATACGCATCTGCATATACCTGAGGACAAAATGACTGTAGTCACCGAGAACGATATCATCGAGCTTGGCGGTAAAACCTTGTCATTCATGATGATTCCCTTTGCCCATTGGCCTGACAATTATATGGTTCATCTTAAGGAGGATAACATTTTATTCTCAAGCGACCTGTTTGGCTCGCATTACGCGACCTCCAAGGCCTTCTCCACATCCAGTGCTGAACAGCGTCTGGCAGCCAAGAATTATTTTGCCGAGATCATGCTGCCGTACAGATCGCATGTAGCCAAATATGTCAAGCGTGTTCGTGAGCTAGGACCAAGGATGATCGCGCCATCACATGGGCCTGTCTGGTATGATCCTGATATTATCCTGCGCCGTTATGAGCGCTGGGTAGGAGATTCTGTGAAGAATCTTGTAGCTATTCCTTATGTCAGTATGCATGAAAGCACCAAGGTTATGGTCGAGCGTCTTACGATCAAGCTTTCTGAGCAGGGCTTGTCTGTTGTCTGCAGAAATTTGGGAGCAGAGCCTGACTCATTATCACTTGAGACCGGTCATTTTATTACAGATCTGGTCGATGCCGCTGCTGTGATTATGGCTACACCAACTGTAATCGGCGGACCTCATCCGAATATAGCCTATGCCGCGATCGTCGCTAATGCTATGAGACCGAAAACAAGATTCTATGGCATGATCGGTTCGTACGGCTGGGGCAGCAAGGCTGCGGATACACTTGAAGCTCTTACATCAAATCTTAAGGCTGAGAGGCTTGATCCCATAATGGTAAAAGGCTTGCCGCGGGAAGAGGACCTGGCCAGACTTGATGAGTTAGCGATAGTTTTGGCTGAGAAGATCAAGGCTTTGCCGGATCTGGTTAAACCCTGAAAAGCTTTTACTTAATGACGTAAGTAATAAGCCCCGCGGTCTTGGGACAGCGGGGCTTTTGCCAAGGTATGAAGCATGATATCGGCTGTTTTGCGCTAAAATAATCTCTGCTGCTCCTCATAAGGCTCTTCATTGGCCGGGTCTTTTTGATCCGGGCTTTTTTCCGGAAGTGAAATCATATTATCCGATGGCAGATTATTCTGCTCACCAGTCAGTAAGGCCAGGAGCTTGACATAGGTTGAGCCAGGCTGGGATTTCCAGTGGCGGCAGACTCTGGAGGCCAACTGCTTGTCTGGAAGTATCAGCTTAAGATCGATCAGATCATGAACACCATCATGCTGGCTTAAAGAAACAATATAATGTCCGTTTGCGTCAGGTGCGTATTCAGCTCTGACATCATGTTGTCTGCGAATATCCTTGCGCTTGCTAGATGTAGCCTGATAAAGGTATGTCTTAACATGAAGTGGAATCTTATGATCAAGTGTCTTCAAAATAAGCTCGCCCTGAGCAGAGATATCACAACGCTCAAGCGGTTTGCCTGCAGCGTCTGTTTCTGATTCATCCTTGCGTACGGCTATCAGCAGCAAGTGGTCGCGCTGCAATTCGCCGAAGGCCTGAATCATTGTGAAATAGTCCATATATAGTGTTTCCAAGGCCAGATTGGTTAACTGATTGCTTGTAATGGATGGAATTTGCTTTGCAATTTTCAACAGGATTAGTTTGCTGATCGCCAGATTGCTGTTCACTGATTATCTCCCTATATTTGATTACTTCATTATGTTCGCAAGTTGTAAAGGTTAATCCTCACTATCAGACAGTTATGTGCTCATATACTGCCTGATGATATACTGTTAGAAATAATAGCATATCTGCTATTATAATGCCTGTAGTCGATCAGCAAAAGAGCTGAACATAAACGGAGTTATTATTGCTTCTTAGCTAATGGAGAAGCAACAAAAAGACTAGTTTTACACAAATACATGGCTATTACAGTTTAAATGTAAGCATTAGAGTTTAGATAGAGCTAGTCAAGTAACGAAATCAGCTTGATTGTTTGATTCTGAAATACGAAATATTTGTATGAGGTGAAGTGACATGAGCAGAATTCTGGTGACAGGTGGAGCTGGCTATATTGGTAGTCATACATGTGTTGAGCTCCTTAACGAGGGGCATGATCTTGTAGTAGTAGATAATCTTTGGAACAGCAGCGTTGAATCACTAAAACGGGTCAGGGACATCACCGGCCGGGATTTTGAGTTTGTAAAGCTCGATGTCTGTGATAAAAATGCTCTGAATGAGGTTTTTGATAATTACAAGATAGACGCGGTCATACATTTTGCCGGCCTCAAGGCTGTTGGTGAATCAGTGGCAATGCCGCTTGAATACTATCGGAATAATATTGACAGTACTCTGGTATTATGTGAGGTTATGGCCGCGCATAATGTCTATAGATTGGTTTTCAGTTCGTCGGCGACTGTATACGGTATGCCGGAAACAGTACCGATAACAGAGGATTTCCCATTATCATGTACTAACCCCTACGGTTGGACCAAGCTGATGAATGAGCAGATCCTGCGTGACCTGTCAGTGACTGATCCCGCATGGTCTATTGTTCTGCTGAGATATTTTAATCCGATTGGAGCGCATGAGTCTGGGCTTATAGGTGAGGATCCACAGGGGATTCCTAACAATTTAATGCCATATATATCTCAAGTCGCGGTCGGCCGCCGTTCAGAGCTGCATGTGTTCGGAAATGATTATCCAACTCATGATGGTACTGGTGTCAGAGACTACATTCATGTCGTTGACCTGGCAACCGGGCATCTACGTGCGATCGAGTATACGAAGGCTCAGACGGGTGTTGAGGCAATAAATCTTGGCACAGGTCAGGGCTATAGCGTACTTGATTTGGTAGCTGCCTTCGAAGAAGCCAGTGGCCGCAGTGTGCCTTATGTGATTGATCCAAGAAGACCTGGTGATATTGCTGTTTGCTATGCTGAACCGACAAAAGCAGCCAGGCTTCTTAAGTGGACTGCCAGTCGTGACCTGGCTACAATGTGTGCTGATACCTGGCGCTGGCAGAGTTTGAATCCACAGGGATACAGCGAATAGTAAATTGCGATTATTTTGATAGTTGATGTAAAGAATACATGACGAGGGGGCATTTTGTTTGCCTCCTCGTTTTCTAAGTGTTATCATAAAAACGCTTATGCACAGTTGCATCAGGCGACTATAATTTGTTGAAGTTTGGAGAAATACGGGTGTGAAAAGCAACCGAAACAATAGAAACAGACAGGTCAGTCAACCTGAAATATGGCAGCCGATAACGCCGAAAAACAGTCGTAAAGGCCCGAGGGGAAATACTGTCGGGAGAAATGGCAGTGCGGCTAAAGCAAAAGGTCGTGCCGAGAATAATAGCAAGAAGAAGCTTGGATTCAGGGCCAGATGGAAAAAGCTGACACGCAAGCAGAAGCTTGGCCGTATTTTAGTAGCAGTCGGCATAGTGCTCGCAGTTGTATTCTTAACCGGATGGATGATCTGGAGCTCAATGATGAGTAAGATTAATTTAATTGATCCGGATACTGAGACGGTCCCGGAGGAATTCGATGTACCAACTGAGAGTCTGGTTCATCCATTACCAGAGGTTAAGGGTATTACAAATATTCTGCTGCTTGGTATAGATGCACGTGGCAGAGAGAGCTTGAATGAACGCTCTGACGCGATGATGATCCTGACGATCGATGAGAAAAACGGCAAGATCAAGCTGACATCGCTTCAGCGTGATATGCTGGTTTATCTACCGGGGAAGGATACACCCCAGAAGATCAATTCAGTTAATGTTGCTGGCGGACCAGCACTGGCGATGAGGGTCGTTAATGATACCTTCAGATTGAATATTAAGAACTATGTTGTGGTAAATATGCAAGCAATGGAAGAGCTGATCGATATCGTTGGCGGAGTAATGATCGATGTTCAGCCTGCGGAGGTTGAACATATCAATTCCGGGGTTGCTGATAGTAATGGTTTTAATACTAATAAGCCGCCATCGGAGGGTATTAAAGGCGCTGGTCTGCAGAAGCTTAATGGCAGGCAGGCTGTTGCCTATTCCAGGATCAGATATATCGATTCAGATTATGCCAGAATGGGACGACAGAGGACTGTTCTGCAGGCAATGCTTCTTTCCTTCGCGGATGCGAATATTGCCAAGAAGACTAATATGATCACTGAGGGTCTTGGTTATGTGTCGACAAATTTCAAGCAATCACAGATCATGGATATGGGACTTAAGACATTACCGATTTTGAACACAGAGATAGAGCAGCTGCAGATACCGATCGAGGGTTATTTCCGTGAATATAGCGGCAATCAGTGGGTCAACCTGTGTGATTATAATGGGATGATACCTCTGCTTCAGGAGTTTATCTGGGGCAAGACCTTCTCCTTTGATAAGGTTAAGGAAATCGCCGGCGCGCCGAACGGCAGTCTGCCATTGATCGAAACTACCACGCGTCCTACTACTACGATCACTGAAGAAACAACGACTGAAGAAACAACGACAGAGGAGACCACAACAGAGGAGACCACAGTTGAAGTAACGACGACGTTGGCCGAGACTACAACTACAGCCGCGACGTCTTCTGTTACTGAATCAACAACTGATGATGGTTCAGAGGGAAGTACGACTACGACTGTGATAGCACCAGATGCTACACCAACACCCAAAATTACACCAACTCCAGTTCTGACGCCAACTCCTGTATTAACCCTGACACCAGCGCCTGTATCACCATCACCGGTTCCTCCTGCTGCAGGTGGTGGAGAACCACCTCCACAGATTGATAATGGTATAGTTGATAATGAAGCGGCTGCCTGAAAACCTATAGACATATTGGAGACATATGATTACTGACATTATTATTCTGATTATCATAGTAGTTATGGCCTGGACCGGCTGGCGCCGTGGTCTTCTGATGAGTGTGCTGAGCTTCGCGATGACTCTAATCTCATTAGCAGCCGTTTGGTTTATTATAGGACCTGCGTCACGTCTGCTGGAGAAGCTGCCTCTGCTTGAGCCCCTGGCAGCAAAGATTGATGAAACCTTGATCGCTCCACTGCAGACTGCAGGCGGATCAGCATCTGAGGCCGTTGCGACACTCGGCCTGCCGCCTCTGGCACAAGCACTGCTGACTGATAAGTTCACCACCGACATTGTGAATGAAGCAGCCTGGCAGGACCTCTCAGCTTTGATTTTTCGCATGACTCTTTCTGCCGGACTGTTCCTGTTTCTGTTTGTTATCGTGATGATTCTCGTAATTGTTATAGGCAGCAAGCTTACTTACTTAATGGACAAGCTGCCGCTTATTGGTGCGGCTAATAGATTTGCCGGACTTCTCATAAATCTGCTTCTGATCATTCTCGTAATACACGCCATAATATACGCCGCGGCTCTGCTTTCACCATTGTGGCCGGCGGCTGGTGAGCTGGTCCAGAATTCCAGGATATTATCATGGTTCTACGAGTCTGAGCTCTGGCAGGGCCTCTTAGACACAATTTTTTCATAATTGCCTCACTTGACAAATCAGTAGAAAAACAATATATTAGACTCTGGAATTAGCACTCAATGCATAAGAGTGCTAATTCTATAAAACGATTGTCAAATTGAGCAATAAAGGAGGCAAAATTTATGACCATTAAACCTTTGGGTGACAGAGTAGTCATCAAAATGATCGAGATGGAAGAAACAACCAAGAGCGGAATCGTTCTGCCTGGCTCTGCTAAGGAGAAACCGCAGGTAGCCGAAATAGTTGCTGTAGGTCCTGGCGGAGTTGTAGATGGCAAGGATGTAGTCATGCAGGTTAAGCCTGGAGACAGAGTGCTGATCAGCAAATACGCAGGTACAGAAGTAAAAATGGATAACGTTGAGTACACTATTTTGAAGCAGGGTGATATCCTTGCTATTGTTGAGTAATAATTATTAATATCCTGATAGAAACAGAAACCTAATAGGAGGTATTGCTATATGGCTAAAGATCTTAGATATGCTGAAGAGGCGAGAAGGTCTCTTGAGGTTGGCGTTAACAAGCTGGCTGATACAGTAAAAATCACACTAGGTCCAAAAGGAAGAAATGTAGTTCTAGACAAGAAGTTCGGTTCACCGATGATCACGAATGATGGTGTAACGATCGCGAAAGAGATCGAGCTGGAAGACCGTTTTGAGAATATGGGAGCACAGCTGGTAAAAGAAGTCGCCACTAAAACAAATGATGTTGCCGGCGATGGTACAACTACTGCAACTCTGCTCGCTCAGGCAATTATTCGTGAAGGACATAAGAATATCGCGGCAGGCGCCAATCCTATGATTCTGAGAAAAGGCATCATGCAGGCTGTTGAAGAGGCCGTCAAGTCGGTTCAGGACAGCGCCAAGAAGATCTCAGGTAAGAAAGATATCACACGTGTGGCAGCTATATCAGCAGATGACAGCTATGTCGGCGAGCTGATCGCAGACGCTATGGAGAAGGTCACAGCTGACGGTGTCATTACTGTTGAAGAATCCAAGACAATGGTCACAGAGCTTGAGGTTGTAGAGGGTATGCAGTTTGATCGTGGTTATGTTTCAGCTTACATGGTAACTGATACAGACAAGATGGAAGCTCTGATGGATGAACCTTATATTCTGATCACCGACAAGAAGATCAGTGCTATTCAGGATCTACTGCCTATTCTGGAAAAAGTAGTACAAACTGGCAAAAGACTGGTCATCATCGCTGAGGATGTTGAGGGTGAAGCACTTTCAACTCTCGTAGTTAATAAGCTGCGCGGAACCTTTACCTGTGTTGCTGTTAAGGCACCGGGCTTCGGCGACAGAAGAAAAGCGATGCTTCAGGATATCGCTGTACTTACAGGCGGTGAGGTCATTACTGATGAGCTCGGTCTTGATCTGAAGGAAACAACACTTGAACAGCTCGGACGTGCCCGTCAGGTTAAGGTCCAGAAGGAAAATACAATTATTGTTGACGGTGCAGGTGCTGATGAAGAGATCAAGGCTCGTGTTGCTTCGATTCGTTCACAGATCGAAGAAACATCCTCTGATTTTGATCGTGAGAAGCTCCAGGAGAGACTGGCTAAGCTTTCTGGCGGTGTTGCTGTTATCAAGGTTGGTGCTGCTACAGAAACCGAGATGAAAGAGAAGAAGCTGCGTATTGAAGACGCATTGGCTGCTACAAGAGCCGCGGTTGAAGAAGGCATCGTTCCTGGCGGCGGTACTGCTTTTATCAATGCTCTGCCTAGCGTAGAAGCCTTGCTGGCAAGCACTAGCGGTGATGTCAAAACCGGTGTTAGAATCGTTCTCAAGGCACTTGAAGAGCCAGTACGCCAGATCGCAACTAATGCAGGCCTTGACGGCAGTGTAATCTGTGAGAAGGTTAAGAACAGTGAACCTGGAATCGGCTTTGATGCTCTTAATGAAGTGTATGTCGATATGATGGAGAGCGGTATCGTTGATCCTGCGAAGGTAACACGTTCAGCTCTGCAGAACGCTGCTTCAATAGCTTCAATTCTACTTACTACAGAAGCGGTTGTTGCTGATATACCTGAGCCGGAACCGGCAATGCCGGCAGGTGGCCCGGGCGGCATGTATTGATCTGACTGCTTTAACTAATTAGTCTGGAATCATTTGACTATTAAGCATAAGGTTAGTTCAATTTACTGATTATTTGACCCTGCAGTCGATATTTGACTGCAGGGTTATTTATTACTGACAATGTTGTCAGTTTAGGATAGAATATTTGAGGAGAACATAGGAGGTCATGATATGGATGACATATTTCTTGAGAAAATAGTTTATAAGCGTAAATCCGGCAAGGATTTCGCGATTATCGTCGGAGCCTTGCTGGCATCGGTTTTACTTCTTACAGCTGGTGTCATGTTCGGTTCAATGTTCAGCTTTTTACTCCCTTTGGTTTTGATCGGTGTTGGATATGGAATGTGGTTTGTGATCACCTCAACCAGTAAGGAATATGAGTATATCGTTACTAATGGCGATTTGGATATTGACGTGATCATAGCAAGGCGTAAGCGCAAGCGTGTTTTATCAGTCAAGGCCAAGGAGTTTGAACTGATGGCTCAGACAGGAACAGTCGATGAACGTGATTCAGCAAACAGCAGATATAAGGTGTTGGATTTCTCATCATCCCCCAGTTCAGATAACAGATGGTTCATCCTAACAAATTATAAAACCGAGAAGGTCAAAGTTATTTTCGAGCCTGATGAGAGAATGCTGAAGAATCTAAAGCGCTTTAATCCTTCAAAAATCAAATATACCGGACTTCTTAATTGAAGACTCCCAGGGAGAGGAATACTGACACATGAGTATTTTTAGTTCGGCTTCGCGGCCGCGTTTTACCGGCACCGAGAGAAGCTGGATACTTTATGATTGGGCTAATTCATCCTATGCGACGATTATATTGGCTGCGGTGTTTCCAATCTATTTTGCCGGTATAGCTAATGATGCTGGTGTAAATGGCGATATCTTGTGGGGCTATGGAACATCTGCAGCTACGTTATTTGTTGCTGTACTGGCTCCAATACTTGGTGCTCTTGGTGATTTCAAGGGCATGAAAAAGAAGCTGTTCAGCTTATTTTTGCTTGTAGGTCTTGTGTTCACCATCACAATGGCACTAACTGATAATTGGAAAATGATGTTGGCTGGCTACGTGATATCATATATCGGCTATGCGGGCTCATTACTGTTTTATGATTCCTTCATCACAGATGTAACAGGTCCGGAGCGTATGGACAGAGTATCAGCCTGGGGCTATGCTATGGGTTATATCGGCGGCAGCACGATTCCGTTCTTATTATCCATCGTTCTGATCATGTTTGGTGAGAGCTTCGGAATCGATGCTGTTCTTGCAGTTAAACTATCTGTAATTCTTTGCGTTTTATGGTGGGCGGCTTTCTCACTGCCGATGCTGTTGAAGGTTAAGCAGGTTCACTTCATAGACAGACCAGCAGGTCTGTTGATCACTCAGGCTTTTAAAGGCCTTAAGAGAACTGCACTTGACATCATTCGAAACAAGGCTATGCTGGTGTTTATGCTTTCGTATTTTTTCTATATCGATGGTGTAAATACTGTTATACATATGGCTACTGTATATGGCTCTTCTCTCGGTCTTGGCTCGACAGGCATGATTCTCGCGCTCTTGATTACACAGCTGGTTGCTGTTCCGTGCTCTATTATTTTCAGCAGGCTAGCCGAGAAATTCGGCTCAATAAGAATGCTCGTATATGCGATTATTATTTATTTTTTCATCTGCATTACAGGCTTCTACATGGGCTTCTCAATAGAACAGCAATCACCCGGAACGACTGATTACGATCAGGCGCTTAAGGTCTCTACTATGCTGTTCTGGGCGATGGCCTTCCTTGTTGGAACAGTGCAGGGAGGAATTCAAGCGCTCTCAAGGTCGTTTTTTGGTAAGCTGGTGCCTCCCACCAGATCAAACGAATTTTTTGGCTTCTTCGATATTTTCGGCAAATTCGCGGCTGTAGTTGGCCCTGCACTTTATGCGATAGCAGCTAACGCAAGCGGACGTTCTTCATATGGTATACTTTCCCTGATACTTCTTTTTGCCGCGGCATTGATCGTTATGGCAATAGGACGTCGCTATCTGGCAGAAGCCGAACAGCAATCACTCAGGGGTCACGAGGTTGAAAAGGATGGAACAACAGGCATTTGAAAAGGTTGATTTCGAGAAATATGTAAGCAAAGAGGCTGCCAATAAGGGAGCTGTGTATTCTAATTCAATTCCAGATAGCAAGCAATTCTCATTAACAGGACTAAAAACTGCCGGCTTTTACCATTTTGATATTAAGGGGACTGAAACCGATTGCCTAGACCGGCTTCATATATCCGCACTTCTTGCGATGATGCAGGAGGCTGCTTATAAGAATGCGGAAACACTTGGGATTGGTGCGAGCTACCTGGATCCACAAGGGATCTGCTGGCTCCTGTCAAAAATTTCTGTTCGAATGACTAAGCTGCCGCGTTGGCTGGATAATATTACTGTAAGTACTTGGAGCAGAGGCCCTCGCAGGCTGCTCTTTCTAAGGGACTTTACATTTTACTCTGGCGGTCTTGAGCCTGAGAATGTAATCGGTCACGCTTCCTCAGAGTGGTTCCTCGCCGGTACAGACAGTCATCGTCCGCTTAGACCGGAACAGGTGATCGAGCCCTCACGCATTAAGAATCATCAGCAGGCGCCTGCTGTTTTTGATTTTGATTGCCCACGTCTGAAAAACCTTGATACATTGGAAGAGTCTGAACCCATTCTCGTCAAATATGCTGATTTCAGTGATATTGATCGTAATAACCATGTCAATAACACCCGTTATGCTGCCTGGGCAGTTGATGCTGTTCAAGCCTATTTGAGCGGACAAACTGATGATAAATCTATCATACCTATGAGCATTAGCGGTTTCGATATTCAATACATCAGTGAAATATTTTTTGGCAGCAAGGTCGATATTTTCATCAATAAAGATGATCAAGGAAATTTTCTGGCGGAGGGCAGACTGCATGATGATGGACAGGTCGCTTTTCGCTGCCGCATCATGCTAGATGAAATCTGAACAATTGTGAAATCCCGTTAACAACCAAAGAACTAAAATGTATAATTGCTTCTGTAGTTTATTCAGAAGTCTAATTTCTGTTGATCGGGAGGCAATGTATGATCGAAATTCGCAATCTCGTCAAGTATTACGGGGAAAAGCTGGCAGTCAACGACATCAGCTTTTCTGTTGAAAAGGGAGAGATACTTGGTTTTTTAGGGCCTAATGGAGCCGGTAAGAGTACAACTATGAATATCCTGACAGGTTATCTCTCAGCAACATCAGGAACCGTGACGATCAATGGTCACGATATATTAGAAGATCCACATAAGGCGAAGTCATGTATTGGTTATTTACCGGAGAATCCGCCGTTGTATTTAGATATGACTGTGCTTGAGTATCTGAAGTTTGTGTCAGATCTTAAGGGCGTACCAACCGCTGATAGAATCCAGGGGCTGGCAAGAATCATGAAAATGGTCAGAATTACTGATGTTTCAGAAAGACTGATCAAAAACCTGTCAAAGGGCTATCGCCAGCGTGTAGGAATCGCACAGGCAATGATCGGTAATCCTGATGTATTAGTACTCGATGAGCCTACAGTTGGTCTTGATCCCAAACAGATCATTGAAATACGTAATTTGATCAAAGAGTTGGGAAAACAGCATACCGTTATTCTCAGCTCACACATTTTGCCTGAGGTTCAAGCTGTCTGCGAGAGGGTAGTTATCATTGATCAGGGCAGGATCGCTGCTATCGATACTCCTGACGGATTATCCCGCAAAATGGCCAAGAGCTCAAGCTTTCAACTGGCAGCAGAAGGACCTGCAGATAAGATCGTTAATGTTCTTAAAAGCATCAGCGGTGTCAATCGTGCTGAAATAGTCCTTGAAAAGGAAAATAATATCACTCTTTTTGAAATAGAGAACGCACCTGAATTAGATGTGCGTAAGCAAGTTTTCTTCGCGATGGCTGAGAATAGATGGCCGATAATTGAGATGAAATCACTTGATCCTACACTTGAGGATATATTCCTTAAGGTTACAGGCAGTGGTTCTGGTATTTGAGGAGGAGCATAAATGAAAAGAATCATGGCAATATGTAAGAGAGACTATCTGGCCTATTTTCGTTCGCCGATGGGCTTCGTAATACTTGCGATATTTATGGCTCTCAGCGGACTGTTTTTCGCCTCGTTTTTGCTTAATGGATCGATCGATCTTGTTGGCGAGTTATCATTCCTACAGTCTTTTTTCTTCATTCTGATTCCATTAATGACAATGCGTTCATTCTCTGAAGATAGAAAGAATGGAACCGAGGTATTGCTGTATACTTCTCCCGCAAGCACGATGGAGATCGTTATTGGTAAATATCTTGCGTCATTGTTCCTCTTCCTGACTATGACCGCGACAACTCTGATTCATGTGCTTATCACCAGTCTGTATGGCGGAGTGATCGACATCAGCGTTCTAGGCGCTTACATTGCTTTTGTGTTTCTCGGTGCCGCTTACCTTTCGATTGGCGTTTTCGCTTCGGCAATTACTGAGAATCAGATAATAGCGGCTGTAATATCATTCATAGTCATAATGCTGCTAACATTGATCGATGCAGTCGCAGGCATACTAGGGACTGTAGCTTCCAGCCTGATAGACCGTCTTAATTTTTTCGGACTTACTGGTACACAGATCAGCGCTGCCGGTAATGCCGTGACCAATGCAGTTCGCTGGATCAATCCAACAACAAGAATCGGCAACTTCTCCGCAGGCATTTTTGAGCTTTCACCGCTCGTGTTCTTCGTCAGTATCGCTGCAGTTTTTATCTTCCTGACGAATCGCATGCTAGAGAAACGTCGCTGGAGCCAGAGGTGATATGAGGATGAAATTTATGAACAAGAAAGCAGAAAAGAATGACATACAAAATAAAACCAGCAAGGCCAAGAAAAGGGTCGATAAGCGCAACACAAATCTAAGAAATTTCTCGCTGATCGCAACTGTTCTTTTTATCACAATAATTCTCATTTTCAATTTAATTTTTGACAATTTGATTGGAGATCGTCTTAAATGGGACTGGACTGCTGATAAGCTCTATTCAATAGGTGATGTCAGTGAAGAGATCATAGGCAGTCTTGAGCATGACATCGAGATCATCGGGCTTTTTGCCAAGGATTCACAGTACTATTCATACTACGAAGGTCTATTACCAATGCTGGATGAATATGTAAGCAAGTCAAATGGCAGGATCAGCCTCAGCTTCATAGATCCTGATATAGATCCGACATTGCTTAAGCGAATTGATCCGGAAAATCTCGCAGCTCCGGAGGCCGGGACTTTTGTCGTGTACTCAGAGTCAACCGGCAAGCTCAAAAATCTTGTAAATACCGATATATATTCATTTGAAATGACACAGACTTACGAGACCGTTATGACAGGAATTATTGCCGAGCAGAGCATAACCGGTGCGCTGCGTTATGTTGATTCAGAATCAACTCCGGTGATTTATTTTACCGGTGGTCATGAGGAACTCGACCACAATACCCAATATAAGACAATTCTCAGCATTCTGAGCGCCGGCAATTATGACGTAAAATCACTCGATCTTTTTGGCGCGGACCAAATACCTCAAGACTGCGCAGCCTTGATTATGGCCGAACCTAAACGTGATATCACAGCAGCTGAACGGGAGCTGATTGGAGGTTGGCTCCAGCAAGGTGGCAGTCTGATGATAATGAGCAGCTTCAACACCAATCAATTCACTGAGCTCAACCAGCTTCTAAGTGAATACAATATTCAAATCAGCAGCAGCAGACTGCGAGATGAAGAAACAGATAATCAATATCAACAGGATATGTACGCAATCAGAGCGAACGCACCAGCCGGAGCCCTTACAACAACAGCGATCGATCGTTATACACTTGTTCTGAATGCACGTGGTTTGGAGCAGCTCCGAAACGAACGTCAATGGTTGAAGGTTGAGCCTATTCTCACCACATCGGCAAAAGGCGTGGCTGAGGCAGATGGTGTCGCAGAGCAGGCTTCAGCTCAGGATGTTCAAAACATTGGTCTGTTGGCAGAGCATAGCGGATGGGTCGATGGAGATTCTGTTAAGGATCCCGCGAAGGTCATTGTATATGGAAGCAGCGATCTGTTCCGAGAGGATATCATTCAGACCTTTGGAACAAATCTCTATAACCCTAATCTATTTTACAACAGTATTGTCTGGCTGGCTGGCGAGGCCGATGAGAACAACCTGATGATCAGTCCCAAGGTACCTACTTCATACGCGATAACTAAGGGTACAAGCAAAACCATTGTAGCCACAGCTGTGATAGTAATGCTAATCATCCCAATGGTACTATTGACAGCGGCGCTGATAATATATCGCAAGAGAAGACATCTTTGATCTGGAGGAATAATGATGAAGAGGCAGAAGCTGTTAATTTTGATTATGGTTTTAGTTCTTGCGGGACTTCTGGCTGTTTGGTATTTTGCCGGCAGACAGCCTGCAGAAGAGCAAAATGAACCACAAGAGACAACATCTGCTGCAGCAGTCAAGCTGTTTGATTTTAAGGCTGCTGATGTTGATTCAATAACTATCACAAATGAATCAGGAGAGATTCAGCTTGTGTCTGGTATTGTCTCTAATGACGACAAGGATGAATTGATCTGGAATATTAGTGGTGATACAGAGCTGCCCTATGATAAGGATCGTCTGACGACTCTGGCATCTGACCTGATTGGCCTTAATATTGAAAAAAACATATCAGCCAAAGCTGATGATCTGCAGGCATATGGCTTGGATGAGTCTGATTTGTCAGTAAACTTCACACTCAAAAACGGTGATGATATAAAAATTGTCGTGGGTGATACACTTAGCAGTGGTGATTCTGAATATGTAGGTATTAACGATAAGATCGTATCTATCAAGAGCGCTAGCTTGGCCGAGCTTAGGAATAGCAGCTTATATTGGCTTGACCGATCTGCGATCTTAAATATTCAATACAGTGATATCACCAGATTCACATTGCAGCGGTCAAGAGATAAGCTTGAACTGGCAGCTGACTGTGAGGTGATTGCCAGTCAGGATGCGGCTGCAGAGCCCGCACTAAGCTTTGACATGACATCTCCTGTTAGCAACAGTGGTGATGATGCAGCCCTTGGTAAGCTGCTCCAACAGCTAGCAGCGATAAGTGCATCGGAATATATCGAGCTTGATCCTCAGGAGCTATCCGTCTATGGTCTTGATAAACCTGTTTATAGCTTTGAGCTTGAGACAGCAGAGGGGATCGTTGACATAAATATCGGTGCCTCGGCTGGTACGGGCAAAGCATATGCTTTTTCAAGCTTGCTCAATGGCGTCTTCACTGTTGATATGACTGGACTTACAAGCATAGATATTCCTTTGGAGAACCTGATGGACCCGTTTGTGAGTCTTCATAATATCGGCAGTGTCAGCAGAATAGATGCAGATATCTATGGGACGTCTTTTGCCATTGATCTTAATGTTGAGCAAGGCAAAGCGGCGTCAGATGAAAACACCGTTTTTAAACTTGATGGTGAGGACGCGAAAATATTCAGTCAAACCAATAATACACTCTACGCGAAATTTTATCAGAGCATTATTAGCGTCAGATTCGCTGGTATAGATCCTGAAGCTCAGCCGGAAAATACGGCTGACGCGAGAATAGAGTATAAACTCAAGGCAGACATTGAGACCGGCGAGCCTGAGAAAACTCAAATAGTTGAATTTGCCCGCAGGGACGATTATACTGATTATGTTTTTATTGATGGTGAATATACCGGCTGTTACATAGATAGAGATAAGAGCTTCTATTCTGACAGTGAGGACAATGAAGGTATCATAACTGCCTACAAAATGATGAAATATGCGATGGCAAATGCGGTCGATGGTGTATTTGATACAGAGAAAGGTTATCAGCTTGACTGAGTATTATGGTTAATCAACGAAAAACATATACAGCTGCACGTCGGAGCAGGGCCAGCCTGATCGTTTTGATCGTGCTGGCTTTACTGCTTATAATCGCAGCGATAGTTCTGGCCTCAAGTCTGCCGGATGAAATTGATCTGCCAGATGAGACGATGCCGGTTCTGGCGCAGCCTGTCCTTGATACTGGCTATGAGATAGATCAGCTGCAGGCACAAAACACATGGCCGCATGGCGAAGGAGCGGTTAGACTAACTAATAATCAATTAACTTTCCTTAATATCCAGGGTCAGGAGATATTCAGCACACAGGCTGAGCTTGCGGCTCCTTTTTGTGTTCAGGCAGGTGATTACCTGCTGGCAGCAGACCGTGATGGTCACAATTATGTGATGATCGATAAAAACAGAGTACTGTTTTCCGGGAATCTGCCTGGTCGTATTGTTGGTGCGGCGGTACGAGAGGATGGCTGGCTGGCCTTGATCGAAGACCAGACTGATGGGCACGGTATAGTGAGAATCTACCAGCCTGATACAGGTCTTAAGCTTTTTGACTGCTACTTCCCGGAATCTGGTTATGTGCTTAATGTCGCCTTCTCGCCGACTGAGGATGTGTTTGATGTTGCGTTGATCAATACTGACGGATCATCTGTTCAGCCGGTTTACAAGCGTTATGGTCTGGATGGCAAGGAGCAGGGTCAGCTGATGCCTGAGGAGGCATTAATTATGCCAATGCTGGCATATGACAGTTCATCACAGTTAATCGCTGCAGGTCAAAACTCCATAGTCGGGATGGACTATAATAATGATCAGCCTGTATCTGTTCAGGAATTCGCAGAAATCAGAACAATGTCAAGTTATGATGGCGGAATTGTCCTGCTAGCCAATGAGAGAAAGGGCGATAAATGGTCATTATATGTTAAAACGGCAAAAGCCGACTGGTCTGAAGGCTATGAAGCCGGTGAGGATATTACTGTTCCTGCGGTAAGAGGCCAGCGACTGGCAATAGGCAGTGGAACCAGAATAAAAGTGTTTGATATTAATAAACGCGAGTGGCTCATGGACCAGAATCTTGCTGTGGATATTGTCAGAGTGGGCTTCGCGACAGATGACGCGCTAACAGTAGTTACTCAAGACGGAGTCCACAGACTTAGTCTGTCGCAGATGGAGGAATAGCATTATGCGAAAAATAGCAATTGACAATAAGACAGCAGCACAGGCAGAAGCTGTCGCGAATGTTATACCGGTTTGGGAAAACAGGGAGCAGGTGCCTATTGAATACAAATGGCGTCTCGAGGACATTTTTGCGGATGATGACTCATGGGAGAAATCGTTCTCTACAATTGACTCAATAGTTGCCAGACTCGAGGCTTACAAGGGCAGAGTCGGCGCTTCAGCTGATGAGCTAGCTCAGACGCTTATGCTCGATACAGAACTAGATATTCTACTCAGTGAACTGGTTGCCTATGCCAGGATGAGGCGTGACGAAAACAACTCCCTACCCAAGTATCAGGACATGACTGAGAGAATTATGTCTAAGTATTATCAGACCGCAGGCAAAACATCGTTTTTAATGCCTGAAATAGCCGCGATTGCTGAAGATAAACTTATAGGTTTTATTGATGATGAGCCGAAGCTTGAGGTATATCGACATCGCCTGATCAATCAGATAAGGCAGCGTCCTCATATTCTCAGTGAATCCGAGGAGAAGCTGCTATCTGCGTTTGGCAATGTTAGTCAGGGTATAGAAGATACTCATACAATGCTCGACAATGTCGATATTGAGCTTGGAACAATACAAGATGACGAAGGCAATGACATCAAGCTGACTATGGCAAGATTTGCCCAGCTGCGTGATAACCCCAGCCGTCATCTGAGATCTGAGGCCTTCAGACAAATGCATGATGCTTACTCATCACTAGGCAATACATTGGCAGCACTATTCAGCACGCAGATAAGATCAGATTTTTTGTTTGCCTCAGCTAGGAAATTCAATAGTACGATTGAGAGCTCGCTGTTTGCAGATAATCTGCCTTTGTCACTATATGATAATCTGCTGGATACGATTCATCAGGCTCAGCCGACCTTGAATCGATATCTTGAGCTGCGTCGTCAGCTGATGAAGCTTGATGAGTTGCATATTTATGACACCTATATTCCGATAGTTAAGATGCCAGAGAGGCGATACAGCTATGAACAGGCATGTAATATTGTCAGAGAGGCACTCAAGCCTCTTGGACAGGAGTATCTTGAGCTAATGGAGCAACACCTTACAGACCGTTGGATCGATGTCTATGAAACACCGGCAAAAACCAGCGGAGCGTTTTCTTGGGGGACCTATCGCTCTCATCCTTATGTGCTCCTGAATTATAGCGGAACACTATCGGATGTATTTACACTGGCTCACGAGCTTGGACACAGCATGCATACTCTTTACTCTTCAAGACGCCCGTTCCCACAAGCTCATTACCCGATATTCCTAGCCGAGATAGCATCAACAGTTAACGAGAATTTGCTTATAAATTATCTGCTAGATCAATGTGATCCTGCCACGGAAGAAGGCAGGCTGGAACAGGCCTGGCTTCTTAACCATCAGCTTGAAGGCTTCCGCCTGACTGTGTTTCGACAGACAATGTTCGCGGAGTTTGAACACAAGGTGCACTCTATGTCACAAAACGGAGAAACGCTTAACGCAGAAACGCTTGGTCGGGTTTATGGACAGCTGCTGCGCGCTTATTTCGGACCGGATACTGTTATTGATGAGTATATGCACTGGGAGTGGTCTCGCATACCCCATTTCTACAACGCGTTCTATGTTTACAAATATGCCACCGGCTTCTGCAGTGCAGTTGCTATAACAGATATGATTCTTAATCAGGGAGCTGACTATGTATCCAGGTACATTGAGTTTTTATCTGCCGGCGGTTCTGATTATCCGCTGAACACATTGGAAAAAGCCGGCGTCAACCTCAATGATCCTGCGCCTTTGCAGTCAGCTATGAATGTATTTGCCAGAACACTTGATCAAATGAATAGTATATTAAGCTGACAATTAGCGTTACGGAGGGAAAAATGGAGACGGAATTAAAGCTCAAGCTGACTGATCCTGATAAAAGTGCCGATTTATTCGAGCATGACTGGGTAAGAGGGCTCTTGATGCCAGGTTCACGCAGACTGCTGAAGATGCACAGCCAGTATTATGATACAGCTGACGGCGACCTCAATAAACGTATGGCGACATTAAGGATTCGTTTGGAAAATGATAACAGAGTCATGACGGTCAAGCTGGGTGAGAAATCTGCTGCCAGCCTTCATCAGCGGCTTGAATGGAACTTATATCTCAATGATGAAACCTGGGACCCTGATTTGGAAGATGGGTTCGACTCTCAGGCATTCTTGAAGTATGCGGTCAGCGACGGTGATCCTGACGATGAGCTGAAGGATATTCTGGAGCTGATAGATGAAAAACCACTTATATTAGTTTGCGAGGCTCATTTTGAGCGGGAAGCCTGGGATATCGGCTATGGAGACACCTTAATGGAGCTGGCGCTTGATGATGGCTATCTAAAGGGCGGAGATTCTGAAGAGAAGCTGCTTGAGCTTGAGCTTGAATTGAAGGAGGGTGATGTTCGCGATCTGCTTGAGCTGGGAGAGTCGCTTCAGGAGCACCTTCCCCTGATTCCAGAGCATAGAAGTAAATATGCCCGCTGCTTGGCTTTGCTTGAGAATACACGGAACAATAACGGCAAAGGACAATTTTGATGGAAACAGTTTGTGATATCGTGATAATTGGCGGAGGCTCTGCCGGATTGATAGCTGCTGCCGCTGCCGGCAGATTATTGCCAGCCGGCCATAGAATTCAGATATTGGAGAAGGAATCAAGAATTGGCCGTAAGCTGCTTGCGACCGGCAATGGCCGTTGTAATCTGACGAATGTGTCTGCTGACCCTGATTGCTATCTTGGTTCAGAGCCACGCTACGCGAGGGGTCCGCTTCACAGATTTTCCGTAGCAGCTGTTATGTCTTTTTTTACCGAGTTGGGACTAGAAACCAGAACTGACAGCGAGGGAAGAGTGTATCCCTGGTGTAATCAGGCAGCCGCCGTGCTTGATGTTTTACGTCTTGAGCTTCATCGACTTAATATTGAGATATCCGTCGATCAAAAAGTTGAGAGAATCGAGAGGCGCGAGCCCCTTTATATTGGCGCCAGACCGATCAACGGTGCACCGACATATGAGATCATTACATCAAAAGGCAAAAGATATCTGACAAATGTTGTAATTCTTGCGACAGGCGGACTGGCAGCTCCTAAGCTTGGTGCTGACGGCAGTGGCTATGAGCTGGCAGGAGCGCTTGGTCATGAGCTGATCGATCCCAGACCGGCTCTGGTACCGATCTGCCTAGATACTGCTCTGAGCAAAAAATGCAGCGGCATCAGATTCGAAGCGGTTGGCGGCATCAGACAAAATGAAACTCTTCTGCAGACGGCAAGAGGCGAATTTCTCTGGACAGATTATGGCATCTCAGGGATAGCTGCAATGGAACTGTCTCGATCAGTGTCCTGTTCAGAGGATACCGGCTCTATGAAGCTGGAGCTTGATCTGCTTCCTGATATGTCAGAAGCAGAGTTAAGATCCTGGATAGACGAGAGAATTAAGCTTCACCCTGACCTTATCTGCGACAGCTTATTGACCGGGCTGCTGCATCGCCGGCTCGGCGAAGAGATCATTAAGCTTGGCATCAGCAATAAGATCTTGCCTACTCTGGCTGTATCCAGACTTAAAACAGAGCATATTGATGAGCTGGTAAATATAATTAAATGCTGCCAATTTGATATTTCGGGTGTTCGGGACTGGGATCAGGCCCAAATTACAGCAGGCGGGCTGGATGTAAAACAATTCAGACCTGATAGTATGGAATCCAGAATAAATCCTGGTCTCTTTGCCGTCGGCGAGCTGGTGGATATTGATGCCCCCTGCGGCGGATTTAACTTGCAGTGGGCCTGGTCGAGTGGTTGGCTTGCAGGCTTCAAAGCCGCAGGTTTACTATTACGGCAGGGTGAAGGCAATATATGATAAATGGTAAAATATTCGAAATAAATATGTCTGCGAAGCATTTGCCTGCTGATCTGGACCAAGCCATCGCGAACCGGATGAATATTTCAGAATCAGGGCAATTAAGCTATACAATATTGAGAAGATCGATCGATGCAAGACGAAAGAATAATATCGTGATCAACTATGCTGTTCGTATAGGTAAAGCTCAACACCTTCTTGGCTTATCCAGTTTGCTTGCGGGTAATACGCAGAGACATAAGACATACAACAGTGCTGATATCAGACAGAAAGAGTTAAGGCCGGTGGTGATTGGATTCGGTCCTGCAGGGATGTTCGCGGCATTATACCTGGCTCTTTCAGGGGCTGAGCCTATTGTAATAGAGAGAGGTAATGCTGTTGAACAGAGACAAAAGGATGTTGAGCTTTTTTGGCAGACAGGAATTTTAAATGAAGAGAGCAATGTGCAATTTGGTGAGGGTGGTGCCGGTACCTTCTCAGATGGCAAGCTGACCACCAGAATCAAGGATGAACGCTGCAGAGCTATCCTGGAGGAGCTTGTAATATCAGGAGCCCCTGATGAGATTTTATATAATGCCAAGCCTCATATCGGAACAGATATTCTCAAGAATGTTGTCAGAGATATACGCAGAAGAATCATAGAGCTCGGCGGTGAAATACGTTTTGCGACCAGAGTTAAGGACATAGTAACCAGGTCTGGTAAGCTGCAGGGCATAATTGTTAGCGATAACAGCTCAAGTGAGGCAAAGTCAGAAGAGCTTATTCAGACCGACAGAGTGATTCTTGCTCCTGGACATAGTGCCAGAGATACATTTGAGATGCTGCAAAAACGTGGAGCCACGCTTGAGGCGAAGCCTTTTGCCATGGGGATGAGAATTGAACATCCTCAAGCCATGATCGATCGTGCCCAGTTTGGGGCAATGGCTGGTCAGCCGGCTCTTGGACCGGCAGACTACAAGCTGGCTATTAAGCTTCCGTCCGGTAGAGCGGTTTACTCATTCTGTATGTGTCCGGGGGGCGAGGTAATCCTGGCGTCCTCTGAAGCGGGAGGTGTTGTCACCAATGGCATGAGCTTTCACAGCCGTGACCAGATCAACGCCAACAGTGCGCTTCTTGTAAACGTTAGTACAGATGATTTCCCGTCACAAGACCCACTTGCCGGTATTGAGCTACAGAGGCAGATAGAGCGTAAGGCATGGGAGCTTGCCGGAGGTGAATATGCTGGTATTTCACAGCGACTGAGAGACTTGTTGCCGGCGAATAAGCTTACAGAAAAAAATAGTATTGGTGCGGAGTGGCTTGCTCAATTAGATGTTGAGGCAACGAGGACATCCTGTCGACCGGCTGTTACAGAAATTCATCCGTCCAAGTTGCTGCCCGATTTCATCTGGCAGAGCATAGCTGAAGCGATTCCGCAATTTGATCGTCGACTTATGGGCTTTGCCTGGGGTGAGGCAATCCTGACAGGTCCTGAAACGCGTAGTTCATCACCGGTGAGAATCCTACGAGGGACAGACTGTCAATCATCGATTTCAGGTCTCATACCTTGTGGTGAAGGTGCTGGTTATGCAGGTGGAATCGTGTCGGCTGCGGTTGATGGCATCAGGTGTGCTCAGGCATTAACTATGCTATAATCAGCCCAGACAAAAATAGAAGCAAGCGGGGTGTGTTCGTTTGAAGGTCAGAGTTATTATCAATCCCTCTTCTGGTCGTCAGACTGTTCAGAAGCAGGCTAAGCAGATTATTGATAAGCTAGTACAGGACAAAACATTTCGTCAGGTAGACATAATACAGACAACCGGAGCCGGTGATGCTTTTGAGGCAGCACGGGATTTTCAGCCGTGGCAGACTGATCTTGTTATGGCGGTTGGTGGTGATGGAACTGTCAATGAGGTTGTAAATGGTCTGATGGCTGGTCGTCACCTTCAGACTCCTCTTACTATTCTTCCGGCTGGCACAGTCAACGATTTCGCTTATTCGATGGATATTCCCCGTGAGACCGACGCATACTGTGCTATGCTGAGAAGCTTCAAGACCAGAAGGGTCGATGTCGGACGGGCAGGAGATAAGTTTTTTCTAAATGTCGCAGCCGGAGGTGTTCTGACTGATGTTGCCTACAAAACGCCCTCAGAGGCCAAAACCGTTCTTGGACAGCTGGCATATTTGATCAATGGCGCGATCGATCTACCTGGACAGCTCTGGCAAACGATTTCTATTGATCTGATATCCAATCAAAAAAGTATTAGTGAAGAAGTAATGCTTTTTATTATTTCAAATACCAAGAGCGTCGGTGGCTTCCGTAGTCTGGCTCCAGACGCCAAGGTTGATGATGGATTGCTTGATGTACTTGTTGTTCATAAAATGAATTGGTACGATTTTTTACCATTGATGGTCAAGCTGATGAATGGTGAGCATATATCTCATAAGAGCATCAGCTATTTTCAAACTGATAAATTGAAGATCATCTGCAAAGACGCTTGTAATGTGCCGCTTGATCTTGATGGTGAGGAGGGTGGCAGCCTGCCTGTTGAG
>CAZSLR010000004.1:0-27125 GCA_964607635.1 uncultured Oscillospiraceae bacterium | reverse complement strand
GGTCTCCGCCGGATTCATCAGGATCACAGGGTAATTACCTGTGGTCCTGTTTTTTTTCGTAAACATTTAAGTATCTTTCAACGTTTTCGGTGATGAGACAAGACTATTTCCTGATGTCATGTTATAATATGGTCGTTGTTCTGTTTGTGCAAAAAGAGTGTGAGGTATGCGACGTGTCTGCAAAAATATTGATAGTTGATGATGAACATAATATCGTTGATATACTCAAGGCTAATCTCGAAAGAGAAGGCTATCAGACCCTCACTGCTTATGATGGGGCACAGGCTCTTGATATGGGGCTTACGCAGAAACCTGATCTGATTTTATTGGATTGTATGCTGCCTAAACTGGACGGATTCGATGTCTGTCGCAAACTGCGTCAACAGACTAACGTGCCTATTTTGATGCTTACGGCAAAGAGCGAGGAAATTGATAAGGTTTTAGGTCTGGAGCTCGGGGCTGATGATTATATCACGAAGCCGTTTAGTGTAAGAGAGGTTCTAGCTCGAGTCAAGGCGCAGCTTAGAAGAATGAGCCTATCTGAGGCAGAGATGGCTGACCATCCCAAGGTTCTTCAGTTTGGCGATTTGGTTATTGATCTTGAGGCTTATCATGTTAAGCGTGGTGAATCTGATATTGAGCTGACTCTGCGTGAATTTGAACTGGTTCGCTTTCTGGCACAGAACGCCGGACAGGTATTTTCTCGCGAGGCATTATTAGAGAAAGTATGGGGATACGAATATTTTGGGGATGTACGAACAGTTGATGTTACTGTACGCAGAACCAGAGAGAAACTTGAGCCTGACCAAACACAATACAGATATATTCTAACAAAAAGAGGAGTCGGCTATTATTTTGATAAGCATACAGCCGACAGCTGATTGGTAATTATGCAAATAGTCTTGGAATATTATTCAGCAAGCATTTCTGCAAATGCAGGTAGCTTGCTGACCTGGATAAATAATAATTCGATTACGACAGCAGCCTTAACTGCTGTTTTAACTGCGTCTGTAAGTTTTCTTGTTTGTGGCTTCGTACACAAAAGGATCCGTGCCCGCAAGGAAGCAGAAATGTCTGATGTAATTACACAATTTATCGAAGAGCGAAATAAATCAGAAATTATATTATCTGATCTTGATATAGGTGTTTTAGGCTACAGCAGTGACGGTGTGCTGATCAATCATAATCCTGCTGCCAGAAAAATGCTCGCAAATGAAGCACCTCCTGCAAATCTTGTTGATTTCCTGGAGAAGTATGGAACGGACAACGGGATCCAGGCTGCTATGCTGTTGGGAAATGATAGTGTGACCGGCAATCTGCAGCTACAGGACAAGGTGATACGCATCAGACTCAAGGAGAGCCGATTTGATGAAGGCCGCAGAGCCGGCACCATCATTGTTATTCAGGATATATCTGATCAGGAGAGAGAGGAACGTCAACGCAAGGAATTTGTCGCGAACGTATCTCATGAGCTTAAGACACCTTTGACCACTATTAAGACATACTCAGAATCACTGCTGGATTGGGGACTTGAGGAGAAGAGCGCCGATAGTATTCGTAAGGACATCTGGCGAATTCATGATGATTCCTTGAGAATGGGTAGACTGGTTGAGGATCTTCTTTTACTCTCAAGCATTGACAGCCGAGGCATTCGAATTAGAATGGAGCAGCTTGATATTGTTAGTCTGATAAGACAAAATGTAGATCGGATGCAGATGCAGGCTCAGGATAAGGAAATCGAATTAAGATGCATGACAGTTTCACAAATACCTCCTGTTTTTGTTGATAGAACAGCAATCGAGCGAGTTATCACTAATCTTCTATCTAATGCAATTAAGTATACTGATCGTTCTGGTGCCATCAAGGTATTCATCGGCATGCTTGTGGACGATATATATATCAAGGTATCCGACACAGGCTTCGGCATAGAGGAAGAACATCTTCCGCATATTTTCAATCGTTTTTACCGTGTTGATATGACAGGATCTCGCATGTATGGCGGAACCGGTCTTGGTCTGTCAATTGCCAAGGAGCTTGCGGAGCTGCACCACGGTAAGGTTCAGGTACAGAGTATCCTGGGAAAAGGCACCGAATTTACAGTAATGATTCCTTCTGCGAGAAAAATATTCAGCGACACTATAGAAGCTCTGCTGGGCGGACATTCTATCCTCCAGGATCTTCTATACATAAAGGCTTCTGATGAACTTGCTGTTATTGCCATGGATCATGGCATGATCAACAGCTCTTTGCAGGAGCTTGACGACGATGGCTTGACTCAACTTCTTAAAATGATTAATAAATTTGATGAAAGTGAGAAAGAGAAGAGTGCAGTCAAAAAAGAAAGTGCGGCCTTCTCAGTTAGTAGCATTTGATGAAAACCAGTACAGCAATAAAATCAGTTAAGATAGCAGATAGAAAAAACAGTGAGGGCGTTTTAAAGGTACATCATCCTTTGGTGTCATTTACTGATATTAGCGATGAGGGAGGAAGTTCCATGGCCAGCTATATAGTTCGAGGAGGGAATCGACTTGCAGGTGATGTAACGGTCAGCGGTTCGAAGAACGCGGCTCTGGGCATTCTGTCCGCGGCTATGCTTCTCGATGGGGCCTGTAAAATTGAGAATGTACCTGATGTAGCTGATATCAACGTTATGATTGAAATCTGTAAGGATCTTGGAGCTAAGATCAAACGAGATAATGAAGGAACATTATATATAGATCCAACTTCAATTAATACCCATGAGGCAATCGAGGACAAGGTCCGCAGCATTCGCGGATCATACTATCTGCTTGGCGCGCTTCTTGCCAGATTTGGACAAGCCAGTCTCTACATGCCAGGCGGCTGTAATTTTGGCACAAGACCGATCGATCAGCATATGAAGGGCTTCGAAGCCCTCGGCGCGGAGGTCTCACTTGAGCATGGTATTATTCATGTCGAGACTAATAAGCTTGTAGGCGAGCATATCTTCCTCGACGTTGTTAGTGTAGGTGCAACGATCAACATAATGATTGCTGCTGTGAAGGCAGAGGGTACAACTGTTATCGAGAACGCGGCTCGTGAGCCTCATATTGTAGACGTTGCAAACTTCCTGAATACGATGGGAGCTAATGTCAGAGGTGCCGGTACTGATGTTATTCGTATAACCGGAACTCCTGTTATGCCTGCAGGCAGTTCATATTCAATAATTCCTGATCAGATAGAGGCTGGGACATATATGATGATGGCAGCCTTGACTCATGGAGATATCACTGTTAGAAATTTAATACCCAAGCATATGGAGCCGCTCTCAGCAAAGCTTGAGGAAATGGGCGCACATGTTGAATGTGGTGATGATAGCATAAGAGTATGGCTCGGTGTTGATGAGCAGCTTAAGCCTGCCAGCTTCAAAACTATGCCTTATCCAGGTTTCCCGACGGATCTTCAGCCGCAGGCTACTGTTTTGCTCTGTCTGGCAGAAGGTTCCAGCAAAATGATGGAAAATGTCTGGGATAACCGTTTCCAATATGTAGACGACCTGAAAATGATGGGTGCCGATATCATGGCATCAGGTAAGCTGGCTGTAATACAAGGCGGCAATCCGCTTACCGGCGCCAAGGTGACAGCAAGAGATTTGCGTGCCGGAGCTGCCATGGTTATGGCTGGACTGGCGGCTGAGGGTGTTACTGAGGTCGTTGAGATAAATAAGATCGAACGTGGTTATGAACGATTCGTCAACAAGCTCCAGAGTCTGGGAGCTGACATCAGCAGACTTGATCATTAATGCCCGCGCGTATTTGCGCTTTGCGCAGCGGCAGCAGCGGTAATGCCGTATTTGTTGAGAGTGGAAATACTTCTCTGCTGGTTGATGCCGGCATCAACGGTAAGACAGTAGCTCAAGCCCTCAATGATCTGGATTTCGATCCCTGCAGATTAAGTGGTATGCTAATAACTCACGAGCACTCTGACCATATAGCGGGAGTGGGTGTTCTTGCCAGACGATATAAGCTTCCAATCTATGTGAATATGGAAACTTATCTGGCTATGCATGATCTGATTGGTAAAATTGACACTGATCTGGTAAATATTGTCGTTCCAGGTCAGGAATATGTTATTGGTGATCTGTCTTTCAGCTGTTTTGATATTTCACACGATACCGTTAGACCAGTAGGCTATAGAATAAGAACAGATGCTGGTGATATATCTGTTTGTACTGATACAGGGGTAGTCTCTGATCAGCTATTGTCCCATCTGGAAGGCAGCAGAGCGCTGTTTATCGAAGCAAATTATGATGATGATATGCTGCAGACTGGCAGCTATCCATATTTTCTCAAACGTAGAATCAGCGGCGAACGCGGCCATCTGTCCAACAGTGACAGCGCCGAGGTGATCAGGCGATTAATCAGAGCAGGCTCTGAATATTTTGTGCTTTCACACCTTAGTAAGGATAATAATATGCCTGAGCTAGCCGCACTGACTGTCAGGCAGCATCTTATCGGGGATGGTATCAGCTATGATAAGGATGCTGTGATCAGTATCGCCGCACGCTATAACACAAGTCGGCCGATCTGCCTTGCTTAATTTTAGCTAAGTAAACGAGCATAATAAACGTATTCTACTGCAGGAGAAAGCTATGCGTATCAGAATAGTTGCCCCGGGCAAGATCAAGGATAAGTGGCTGCGCGGCGGCATCGATGAATATGTTAAGAGACTCTCACGCTACTGTCAGACTGAGATACAGGAGCTTGATGATGTTCCTGACAGCTGGCCTGAGGAAAAAGCTCTTCAGGAGGAGGGTAAGCGCATCCTGGCAAAAGTCAAGCCCAATGACTTCTGCGTTGTACTTGATCTACACGGGAAAATGCTGGATTCGCTCGACTTTTCCCGGAATATAGCTGACTGGTTCAGTGCAGGCGGCAGTGAGATCGTTTTCATAATTGGCGGCTCAAACGGACTTGCGCCGGAGGTTCTAGCCAGAGCGCAATACAGGCTGTGTCTCTCGAAAATGACTTATACACATCAGATGACCAGGCTCTTGCTGGTTGAGCAGATATATAGAGCCTTCAGGATTCAGCGAAACGAGCCGTACCACAAGTAATAGTTCTGATAATCAGCTGGTTTTGCAGCGGCAGATGAAATTGTCGAGAATTTGACTTCCGAACTCAGACAGAATCGATTCAGGATGAAACTGAAGACCATATACAGGCAGCTTTTTGTGTTTGATCGCCATGATCTGATCGTCGTCTGTGCTGCAGGCAATAACCTCTAGACAACCTGGAAGGCTGTCCCTGTCGACCGTTAATGAATGATAACGGCCGGCTTTTATTTTATTTGGAATACCGGCAAAGATGTCATCATCGACAGAAATTTCTACTTCAGAGCTCTTGCCATGCATCGGTACATTTGCTTCAATAATTCGGCCGCCGAAGCTCTCAGCGATGCCCTGATGACCAAGACAGATACCAAGAAGCGGGATCTTGTCATGAAAATAACTAATGATCTGCGGCATTTGGCCGGCTTGCGCTGGATAGCCAGGGCCTGGTGAGAGAATGATCTGATCAGGAGACAGCTCGATAATCTGATCAATACTGATCATATCATTGCGTACCACTCTGATTTCCGGATGCTTCTCGCCAATCATTTGATAAACATTGTAAGTGAACGAATCGTAGTTATCGATAAGGAGAATCATAAGAAGTTACCTGCCTGTTCAATTGCCGCGATCATTGCGGCTGCTTTGTTAACACATTCGTAGTATTCGGATTCCGGCTTGGAATCAGCAACGATTCCGGCACCGGATTGAATATGTAGCTGACCTTTTGATATGATGGCTGTTCTTATGGTTATACAAGTGTTCATGGAGCCGTCGAAGCTAAGATAGCCTGCCGCGCCGCCATAGGGACCGCGTCTGACTGTTTCAAGCTCATCAATGATCTCCATCGCTCTGATCTTCGGAGCTCCTGAGAGCGTGCCTGCGGGCAGCAGGGCACAGAGCACATCTATCGCTGACTTATCAGCCGCAAGATGACCCTCGACCTTGCTGACGATATGCATGACATGTGAGAACAATTCTACATTTGCGTATTCTGAAACCTTTACACTGCCGAAGCTGCAGATTCGGCCGATGTCATTTCTGGCAAGATCTGTAAGCATCGCGTGCTCAGACATTTCCTTGGTATCAGCTAGAAGTTCTGCCGCCAGCTGTAAGTCCTCCTGCTCATCTCTACCTCTTCTACGTGTTCCGGCGATCGGAGATGTTTCCACCAGCCCACTATTCAGACGGACCAGCATCTCTGGTGAGGCACCGGCCAGGCAAACATCATCCAGCTGGAGAAAGAACAGATAAGGTGATGGACTGACGTTACGCAGTGATCTATATATTTCGAAAGCATCACCGCTATATGCTGTACTGAAGCGTTGTGAAAGTACTGCCTGAAAAATATCCCCGGCATGAATATATCTTCTGGCTCTTTCAACGATTGCCATATATTCTTCTTTGCTCATATTTGAAGAGAAGCTGGCAGCACTTATTTTGTACTCTGCAGCAGACTCTGGTGTATAAGAGCCTGAAATCAATTGCCTTATATCCAGCAGCTCTGATATGGCTTGATCATAGCAGTCGATCAATGTTTCATGATCAGCCCCTTCAGTAATCAGAACATTACATATTATCGTCATTTCGTGCCGTAGATGATCGTATACCACAACCTGCCGCGGCGCTATCAAATCACAATCGGGTAAATTGGTTTCATCAGTATTATTATCAGGAACACTCTCTATCTGCCTTATAAAATCATAAGCGAAATAGCCGGTAAGACCACAGCGATAGCCATCTGCTGCCAGAGCATCTGGAATCTTGTAGCGATCAAGCAGCTCTCTGATGGCTGTAATTGGATTGTTTGAATACTCTCCGGTGATGCTGCGCCCATCGATAATAACACTGGTTTTATCGCCTTTTGATTTAAAACTCATCAATTGATATCTACCAATTATTGAATATCTGGCCTGCTTCTCATTACCTTCAGCACTCTCAAGCAGGAAGCACGGTCCGTCAGTACGCAATCGCTGAAAAACAGATATAGGTGTGATCGTGTCCGCCTTTTGTTTGATAATAATAGGAATAATGCGATGAGCTGCCGCATAAGCACAGAAACTATCTTTATCTGGAATTGTATTCAGCTTCATCGTCGAACCATCAATTATGCTGGCTTGTGCCGAAAAATTCATGTTTAGAATCCTCCTGAATTAAATTGATCGATCTGACATAATTGCAAAAATCAATAATGCGTTGTCGATCCTTATTTCCATCTATTTCCACTCCGCTGCTGCAATCAACCCCGTCGGGCTTGATTATCAATGCAGCCTCGAGCACATTACCAATATGGATGCCGCCGGCAAGAATTTTTTTGCCTTGTGGCAGAGATTTACCAGCCTCATGCCAGTCAAAGGGTCTGCCTGTGCCGCCGCTTTGGCTTCCTGATTTGCTGTCGAGCAGCCAGGCGTCCGGTAACCCGCCAGTAAGTTTATCAGGATCAGCTTCCCTGGAAAACAGGCTCTTTTCAAGTAGATGCGCAGGCTTCAGTACAATTTTGCTATCATGCTGCCTGCTGCCTGTCCTTACGCTGTTCGTGTCCTTATCAGATACAATGGCAAAAGAATGGCTTTTCCAGATCTTTATTCCTGTTGGTAACAGCTTTCGCAGCTGCTGAATGTAGACCTCTGTCTCAGCACCATGAAGCTGTACGATTCGGATGCCGGCTTTTTCAATTGTCTCTATAATCAGTGAAGGTTCAGCATCAGCAAAAACACCTACTGGCTCAATACTATCGGGAAGCTTGCGTATAAGTGAGGCTGCCTGTAGGATGCTGAGGCGTCGTCGGCTTGGCGCGAAAACGAAGCCTGCCTGGTCAGCTGCGGCCAAGCTTACGGATTCAATATCCTGCTCTCGTTTCAGTCCACAGATTTTTATCGTCAACTTATTGGCACCAGAACAAGCTTGCTCACTGGATTTGATTCTATTCATAGGCATGTCCCGGCAATTGGCTATATAAGTGTGTAATAGTATCGCTAATACCAGTTGTAGGTCCTGCAGCGCGCATAAGTGTTTCACCAATCAGTACGGCATGTGCACCGGCACGGTAGATTCTGGCCATATCCTGCGCGGTCTTGATGCCGCTTTCTGAGATAATTGTACGTCCGGCAGGTATTATCCCAGCAAGCCTCTCGGTAACAGACAGGTCTACATGAAATGAATGCAGATCACGATTGTTGATTCCTATCATTAAGGCACCACTGTCCAGAGCAGTCATAAGCTCGCTCAGGTCATGGACCTCGACTAATGCCTGCATGCCGAGATCATGTGTGAGCGCAAGCATTTCCCTGAGCTTTTCGGCTGTCAAGGCCGCACAAATGAGAAGAACGGCTGATGCACCGAGCATTCTTGCTTCGTAAATTTGATAAGGATCAATTATGAAATCCTTGCGCAGAAGTGGTAAAGCAACTGTAGATGCAACGGCTTGCAGATATTTGTCGCTGCCAAGAAAATAATCTTCCTCTGTTAGTACGGATATGGCTCTGACACCTGCCGACTGGTATGCTCTGGCTTGCCCTACCGGATCAAAATCGGGCTGGATGATACCCTTTGACGGCGAGGCCTTCTTAATTTCTCCAATTAGGGACAGACTTTTGTCACTTTTTAAGGCTAAGGCCATATTGAGAGGCTTATCACAACGTGCAGATGCTTTAATAAACAGCTCGTCTAATGTGATCATAGCCTTACGGTCTTCTATCCTTCTTATTTTGCTACTGATGATCTGATCCAATATTGTGCCTGTAGCTGTTATTCCAATCATTTTATGCCTCCATGCGCACTGTATGTCTGAAGCTGCGCAGCTGCTCAATTTTGGCAAGTACCATACCTCGATCGATCGCTTCTTCAGCCATTTTAAGCGCTTCCTTGATGCTGCTCGCTGCCTGGCCGATATAGATAGAAGCGGCCGCGTTTAGTAAAATCATATCCCGTGCTGCCCCCCTCTTGCCTTCGAAAATTTCTATAATAGCTTTCTTATTATCGGCAGGTGTTCCGCCCTGAACCTCGCTGAGACTTGATCGTGTCAGACCGAAATCCTCAGGCTTGATCTCATAACTGCTGATTTGACCATTTTTTATTTCGAAGACTGAGGTCTCTCCGCTGATAGTTATTTCGTCACTGTGGTCGCTACCATGTACTACGAGTGCGTGCTTGATATCAAGATTGCGAAGTGTGGCAGCGGCAAAAGGCATAACCTGGCTGTTATAGACACCTAAAACCTGACCCGAGGCTCCGGCCGGATTGGTAAGCGGACCAAGCATGTTAAAAATCGTTCTGATGCCTAGATGTCTGCGTACCGGTGCGGCAAAACGCATAGCCGGATGGAAGACAGGCGCGAACATAAAACCGAATCCGTTCTGCTCGATACAAGCCTCGACCTCATACGGCTCGAGACAAAGATCCAATCCTAGAGCCTCGAAAAAATCAGCGCTGCCGCAGCTGCTTGATACAGATCGATTGCCATGCTTGGCCACATTTGCGCCGGCAGCACTTGCGACCAAAGCAGCGGCTGAAGAAATATTGAGTGTCCCTGTTCCATCTCCGCCTGTGCCGACAGGGTCGACGCAGAAGGGTACTTTGGGATTAATACGGATGGCTGCTTCCGAGAGTGCACGTACGCCTCCCGTTAACTCGTCAGCTGTCTCGCCTTTTACCCGGAGACCAGTGATAAACGCGGCGATCTCCATTTCACTGGCCTGGCCTGTCATAATCTGGCTGATCGCGTCATGACACTCTTTTTCACTGAGATCCTCTCCTTGACTGATCCTGTTGATAGCTTCCTTGATCATAAAATTTTTTCCTCCCATACAAAAACCGCCGGTTCTGTCGGAACCGACGGCAATTTGATCCGAGAAAACAAAAAAGCCCCTGTCCCGAAAGGGACAGAAGCTAGAAGCATCTGCGGTACCACCCTGATTGGCCTAAATAACATAAGCCCACTCAAATCATGTACTAACATACATGTCCGCTGGATAACGGGCCGGATTCCCGTCGGTGCCTACTTGCAGCTTGCGTTCGGACCGCCCTCGTAAAGCCATTCGTTGTAGTGTATCATGCTGCATTCACACCATCGGCAGCTCTCTGTGATGATCCGGTCCACAATTACTCGTTTTACTCATCAGTTTTGGCGATTTATTTTTTTCAATAATATACTCATAATGCTTTGTCTGTCAAGATAAATTTAAACTTTACCATCAATAGCGCTACAAATATCGTCCAAGGAATGAGGGGTAACAATGAAAATACATTCCAAGCATACCTGCGATGAAGGTATGATCATAAATATCGCGGAAGCTAAGCTTATCCAGACCTTATCCACACCTTTGAGGCAGGAATGATTGTTCCTTTTTATTATGTCATACTAAGTCAATAGACTTGATTTCAATCGTTTTCGGAGTGGTGGTGATGTTTCACGAATATTTCTTATCAGATTTGTTCGGGTGAGAAATGCGTGATAAATCAGGAGCTGTCGGTTGATATAACTGCTGTAATGCTGTGAAACAAAACAAAGAGTTATGCACATAGTTATCCACACTATCCACAATTTCCAACTAGCAGATATCCACAGCTATCTCTGTAATTCAAGAATGGATTGGGTTAAACTATTATTGCTAGTAGAAATCTGTTATAATGCTAAGCCGTGGAATTAAATATTAGATGCTACAGAAAAGACTGTAACAACTGATCAATATCAGATAACTGACAAGGGGAAAGCGGGACTATGGACAGGTTCCGACATATTCGTACGCCCGTGTCAGAGAGTTCATGCCGCCCTGGTATGAATAAAATCCAGATTTGCCGGAGGTTTATTCGATGAATATTTGTGCTGTGGTCATGGCTGCCGGAGAAGGCAGATTAATGAAAACTAAACATGCAAAGGTTGCACATAAGCTTGCGGGCAGGCCTATGATCAGCTGGGTTAAAAACGCGCTTGGTGAAGCAGGAGCGGACGATCAGGTTTACATTGTCGGCCACAAGCAGGAAGAGGTAAGATCAATTCTGGGTGAGGATGTTGCTTTTGTATTGCAGGAACATCAGTTGGGTACCGGACATGCTGTCTTGCAGGCTTCTCACTTTCTCGAGGGCAGAAGAGGCTGCACGATCGTTATTAACGGTGACATGCCGCTGATAAAAGCTGAAACACTCACGAAAATGCTTGACCGCTTCGAACAGGGTAAGTACGCAGCTGTGGTCCTGACTGCAGAAACCTGCGAGCCCGAGGGCTATGGACGCATAATCCGTGATGAAAACCGTAATATCCTTGCTATTGTCGAGCAACGTGACGCCTCTGCAGAACAGCAGGCTGTGCATGAGGTCAATGCGGGTCTCTACTGCTTTGATACAGCGCTTCTGTTGTCGGCTCTAGGCAGAATTGGTAGTAGAAACAAGCATCAGGAATACTATTTGACCGATACGATTGAGATACTGATAAAAGACGGCCATCGTGTTTCAGCCTGTATGACTGATTTTTCTGAGATCATGGGTGTCAAGGATCGTATTCAATTGCAGCAAGCAGCTTCACTCCTTAATCGCCGAATAATTGAACAGCATATGCGTGATGGTGTGACAATAATCGATCCTGATAGCACATGGATAGATGATTCGGTAATAGTAGGCATGGACACTATGATCATGCCTGGGTGCTCTATTCGTGGCAATACTATCATCGGTGAGGACGCCGTCATCGGACCTGATACACACCTGACAGATATGAAAATCGGTGATAAGGTACAGCTTGATCATGTCACGGCGCGCGATGCTGAAATCGAAGAGGGAACGATCGCAGGGCCTTATGTGCAGATTAGACCGGGTTCTCTGATCGGACCTTACTGCAAGCTGGGAAATTTTGTTGAGATAAAAAATTCAACAATAGGTGCCTACAGTCAGCTGGTTCATCAAACCTATGTCGGTGATGCCGATGTTGGTGAAAATGTGAATTTTGGCTGTGGCTGCAGCACAGCAAATTATGATGGACTAAATAAAAGCAGAACGAGCATCGGCAGTCATGCTTTTATCGGCAGCAACAGCTGTCTGGTTTCTCCAGTCACTGTTGAGGATAATGCCTATGTGGCGGCTGGTTCAACTATAACAGAGACGGTACCCTCCTATTCCTTATCACTGGCACGGGCCAGACAGACCAATAAGGAAAACTGGGTCATAAGTCGAGGTAGAGTTCGAAATCAGAGGGTGAATCCATGATATTCGGCAGGAAGATAAAAAATGATAAGTTCGCCAATGCTGAGTCTGATTCAGTATGGCTTATAGTAGGCCTGGGCAATCCCGGTGCCAGATATGAAAAAACATGGCACAATGTAGGCTTCATGGCTCTGGAAATATTGAGCCAGAAGCATAAGATCAAAATTGACCGAATTAAGTTCAAGGGTCTGTACGGACGAGGCTCAATAGGCGATAGTTCAGTTATTTTGCTTAAGCCTACGACATTTATGAACCTTAGTGGCGAGAGCGTTCGCGAGGCGGCTGCTTTTTTCCGTATCCCGAAGGAAAGGATCATAATACTGTATGATGATCTGGATATAGAAACAGGTCTGATCAGGATAAGACAAAATGGTGGACCTGGAACACATAACGGCATGCGGTCTGTAGTAAGCTGTCTGGCCTCAGAGGATTTTCCGCGGATAAGGATCGGCATTGGCCCTCTGCCAGAGAGATGGCAGTTGGTTGACTATGTGCTCTCAGAGATACCAGCAGATAGACAGAAGCTTTGTTTTGAGGGTCTGGAGTCTGCGGCAAAAGCAATAGAGCTCGCAGTATGTAAGGGTGTAGATCTCGCGATGAACCGCTGCAATGTCAGGAAGAAAAAAGTCCCAAAAGAAAAGATAGTTACTGAAAAGGATAAGGCAGTTACTGAAAATGAATGAACTTGATTATAGTCCGGATATACTAGGCTTGATGAGAGCGAGAGCTCTGACTGACAAAGCTTTTTCTGAGCTTGACAGATTGTTTCACTCGTCTTCAGTAGCCCCTGTCAACATTAATGGACCGGCTGACGCACAGAAGATAGCGATCATGCTGGCACTTCTTGATGGGGAGACATCTTGTCTGCTTGTTCCTGATGAGCTGAGGGCAAGATCAGCCGCGTCTGAGCTGAGAGCTATGACCTCTGTTCCTGTCCGTATCTTCCGCCCAAGAGAGTATAACCTTGCCGATGCTGATGCGACCAGCCGTGAGAGTGAGATGAAACGACTTGCTGTTTTGTCAGCTCTGCAGACGGGTCAGTCAGGCTTTCTGATCGTTACGGCAGCCGCATCAATTCAGAAACTGATGAATCCACAGGATTTTCTGAATTGGTCATTTGAGCTTGAGGTCGGAATGAAGCTTGAAATCGATAAGCTTTGCGCTAAGCTTCTGCATTTGGGATATGAGCGAGTGCAGTTGACCGAGAGTGCAGGACAATTTGCCAGACGAGGAGATATCGTTGATATCGCGCTCCCGGCCGCTGAGGAGAATACAGACGTCTATGCTGTAAGGTTATCATTCTTCGATAATGAGATCGATAGTCTGCGTCAGCTTGATGTTGGGAGCCAGAGATCACTTGAGAATATCAGCACTGCGTTGATTTTTCCTGTCAGGGAGCTGCTGATCCGCGATGAGCGGCGGGATGATTTGGTCAGCAGACTGGCCGCTGCTGGTGACAGTGTTTATAGAAACGCGATCTCTGAGGGCGCTGAACGCAGTCAGGCGGAAGCTCTGAGGACAATATGCAGACGTGATGCTGAACGCGTCGAACAGGGCATTGCTTTTGCCGGAATGGATAGATGGATCGATTGGGTCTATCCTGATTCAGGTGTTGTACTTGACTATGTAAACAAAAGCGGCATGAGATTGTTTCTTGATGAGCCGTTGCGCTTCCGAAATCGGCTAGATGCCGCTCAAGCCGATCTGGCTGAGAGAATGAGGCATATGCTTCTTAAGGCTCAGACTGTCGTTGTAAGTGGCGAGCCGGCTATCAGGGGTACCGATCTCAGTATTATGCTGGACAAATGGCCCGGAGTTACAGCTTTTGCCCAGATAGCTTCGTCCGGCAATGGTCTGCCCGGAGGCAGATCGGTCGATATTCACGGCCGGCCTGCTGACAGCTTTCGTGGTCGGGAAAATTTGCTGATAGATTTGGTTAAGAAACGTGGACATGAAGAGGGAATTGTAATTTTTACAGGCTCAAAATCTCGCAGCCGTCGTATTACTGAAATAATGGCGGAGGGAGAGGCTGCTGGCTCTGTCATCAGCAGCCGCGCTCTGCCGCAGGGGTTTGTCTGGCCGCAGGCGGGCCTACAGCTGATTGGCTCACAGGATATATTCGGGTCTGAGCGCAGCGTTCGTAAGCGTCGCCATGCCGGCGTGAAGATCGATCTTTTCAGTGATCTTGTACCCGGTGAGCTGGTTGTCCATGAGGCTCACGGCATCGGACGCTACGAGGGCTTATACAATATGGACAACAAAGGCGTCAGGCGGGATTATCTGCAGATTCGCTATTCCGGGGATGATGTTCTTTATATTCCGATGGAGAGTCTCGATCAGATTCAAAAATATGTTGGTGCAGAGGGGCGTGATCCGAAGCTCTCCAAGCTAGGCGGACAGGACTGGAATAAGCTTAAGGAGAAGGCCAGAACCTCGATCAGGAAGCTGGCGACAGATCTGGTTAAGCTCTACGCAGAGAGAAGAGCGGTCAAGGGATATGCATTCTCTGAGGATACTGTCTGGCAGCAGGAATTCGAAGAGGATTTCGCATATGAGGAGACTGATGATCAGCTGCAGTGTATTGCTGAGATCAAGGCAGATATGGAATCTGACAAGGTTATGGATAGACTGCTGTGCGGTGATGTCGGTTTCGGCAAAACCGAGGTAGCCTTCCGCGCTATGTTTAAATGTGTGATGGATGGACGCCAGGCGGTCATGCTGTCGCCGACAACCGTTCTGGCACAGCAGCATTATGAGAATTTGAAGAAAAGAATGGGGCAGTTTCCTGTACGAATAGGTCTGCTCAGCCGCTTTGCTTCTGAGGCGATGCAGAAGGAGACCTTGAAGGGCTTAAAAAATGGTCAGATCGATATCGCTGTTGGTACACACCGGCTGTTGTCAAAGGATGTGGCACTAAAAAATCCCGGACTGCTGGTAGTGGATGAGGAGCAGCGCTTTGGTGTTGATCATAAGGAAAAGATCAAGACTCTGAGTCCTAACATTGACGTTTTGACGCTAACCGCTACACCGATTCCAAGGACGCTTCATCTTTCGATGTCGGGCATCAGGGATATCAGTGTGATCGAGCAGGCACCGCATGACAGACGACCTGTTCAGACTTATGTAATGGAATACGATGAGGATATCGTAGCCGAGGCCTGTATGCGTGAGCTTGCCAGGGATGGTCAGGTGTTCTATCTGTTTAACGATACAAGACGCATAATCGAGAAGACCGCACAGCTCGAGAAACAGCTTCCAGGGGCGGTAATAGCCTATGCTCATGGCAAAATGGGTGAACGCAGACTCGAAGAGATCATCAATTCCTTCATCAACGGCGAGGCGGATATTCTGGTCTGTACCACTATAATTGAATCTGGTATCGATATGCCAAATGTCAACACGATAATTGTTGAGAACGCTGACCGTCTGGGGCTTTCTCAGCTGTATCAGCTGAGAGGACGAGTTGGACGTTCGGACCGCCAGGCTTTTGCCTATATAACATATAAGCGCGATAAGATCCTCAGCGAAGTAGCTGAGAAGCGTCTGGCAGCAATCAGGGATTTTACCGAGCTTGGTGCCGGCTTCAAAATTGCTCTGCGTGATCTTGAGGTCAGAGGCGCTGGTAATTTACTTGGCGCTGAGCAGCATGGACATCTCGACGCTATCGGCTATGATTTGTATTGCCGTATGCTTGATGAGACGATCAAAGAGCTGCAGGGAGAGACCGTACAGGTCAGAAGAACCGCTTCCGTTGAGCTTGATGTTGATGCATTCATACCTACATCGTATATTCCTGATGAGGGTCAGCGAATGGATATGTATAGGCGGATTGCAGCCATTGACGGGCTTAAGTCCTGGCAGGATGCTATCGATGAGATGAATGACCGATATGGTGATGTGCCGGCAAGCGCTGTAACCCTTGCTGATATTGCCTGCATCAGGAGCATATCCGAGCAGCATGGACTAATCAGAATTTATGAGCACAAGCCGAATATTGTACTTGCGTTTGATGATCAGATAAAACCAGATATGGGTTTTGTCGCTGCTATGATGGCTCTGCCGCTGGCAAAAGGCATGCTCCTTTTCAATGCTGGCACTAAGCCGCATATTGTCTTCCGCCAGGCAGGCAGCAGCAGACCAAATATGACAGCTCTCTTGCGTCGCCTGCTAAGCGAAGCTGAGGATGCTTTCCGCCTGATGGGAAAAGAAGGCTCAGAGAACGTACCGAGCTGATTTGTGCTGTGTTGTTGCTTTTGAAGGCTGTTTTTCGTATAATGATGCAGCTAACTGTCCCGGTGGCCTAATGGATAAGGCAGCAGTTTCCGGAGCTGCTGATACGGGTTCGATTCCTGTCCGGGACGCCATAGCATAGACCGTCAGAGCTTATTGTTCTGGCGGTTTTTGATTTAGACTTGTATAGATATAGACTACCATGTAAAAATACATATAACTGAATTTGATAATTGTGTTCCGGGAATAGCTTTTAACCACAGGAAGGCTGGAATTAATGAACAAACAGACACTGGATTTTGTCAGACCACTGACTATAGGAAATGTCAGACTTGAAAACAATCTGGCGTTGGCTCCCATGGCCGGTACTACTGATCTGATTTACAGAAGCATCTGCCGTGAGTTGGGTGCAGGCTTAACTGTAACTGAGCTTGTAAGCGCACGAGGGATCGTATATGATCCCCGGCTCAAGAAAACATATCGCTATCTGGAAATAATGCCCGAGGAAAATCCTGTAGCGATTCAACTGTTCGGCAGTGAGCCTGATGATTTTAGAATTGCCATTAAAACAATACTGTCACATCCTCTGCTTGGCCAATGTGCTTTGATCGATCTGAACATGGGCTGTCCTGTTAACAAGGTAGTCAGACAGGGCGCAGGCAGCGCTTTGATGAAAGATCCGCAGCAAACCGCCAGAGTAGTTTCTGCCAGTGTGGAGGCCGCGGCCGAATTTGGCAAAAGCGTCACTGCTAAGATCAGGACTGGCTGGGATGAGGATTCGATCAATTGCGTCGAGATCGCCCGGATTCTGGAACAACAAGGTGCGGCCGCGATTACAGTTCATGCCAGGACACGTGCGCAAATGTACAGCGGCAAAGCAGATTGGAGCCAAATAGCTAGAGTGCGTGATGCGGTCAGAGTGCCATTGTACGGTAATGGCGATATTGATTCGCCGCTGAGCGCAGCCGAAATGCTTGAACAGACCGGGGCGGATGGTGTGATGATCGGCAGAGCAGCACAGGGCAATCCCTGGATCTTCACCAGATTCTTTCCGGATTCGGAACTTGCGGCAGCTCTGGATTTTCAAGCAGATGAGATGCCTCCTAAGCTTACCAGAATTGAATGGATGCTCAGGCATCTGGATGGAATGATCGATCGTGTAGGCGAGGTGGTTGCTATTCGTGAGATGCGAACGCAGACAGTATGTTATCTTAGAGGTACACATAATGCTGCCAGCTATCGTCACCGACTGATGCTCGCCGCGACAAGACAGGAAGTTGCCGCGATTTTGGCTGAATGGCTGCAGGAGAGTTAAATTAAAAAGCTATGGAGGCATAAGCATGTTGTTTGTATGCGATATTGGTAATTCTTCGATCAAGACCGGAGTCTACGATGGCGATAGCTTGTTGTTTCGCTCTGTTTTTTCTACTGCAGAACACAGAACCGCTGATGATATGGCAGTCCTGTTCAGAGGCTCTTTTGCCATGCATGGAATTGATCTGGAGCGGATCAGAGGTGCGGTCATTGCCTCAGTGGTAAGACCAGTAACTTCGGCTGCTGCTTCTGCGATTGAGCTTCTGATGCATGTTAAGCCGTTAATTGTAGGGCCGGGTGTAAAAACCGGTTTGAATATCAAAACTGATATACCTTCTCAGCTTGGAGCAGATATCGCTGCCTGCGCAGTTGGGGCACAGCTGATGAGACCGCGTCCTCAAATCATCATATCAATGGGGACAGCGACGACTTTTGCCAGTATAAACAACGAAGGTGAATTGTGTGGTGTTTTGATAATACCAGGAATAGGTGTAGCACTGGCTGCACTTGCTGACAAAGCCGCCGAGCTGCCAAGAACCGGTCTTGCTCGCCCGTCGACACTGCTTGGTCGCAATACAGTTGACTCTATGAATAGCGGCATCATTTATGGCAACGCGTCGATGCTGGACGGTTTGCTAGACCGAATCGCTTCTGAGTGGGGCCAGAACGAGCTGGAGGCTGTCGCGACTGGAGCGTTTGCTGAAATAGTTTTGCCTTATATGGTCAGCAAACATCGGGTAAGGTATGTTGAGGATCTGTCACTGCAGGGCTTGAAACGGATATTTCAGCTGAATAACAAAAACAAATGATAGGTTATCGGCATATCAAATTTATCTGACTAAACTGTCGAAACTGGGAGAATGGCGTATATATTGAACGAAATATTGTGAATATACATAATAGAAGTTGTCTATTCTGCATAGTATAATGATAGCCACGGTGCTGGAAATACTTTGCAGATGCACAGTTTGTCAGCAGGGCTACCCGGCATTAGTACGACATGACAAGGGGGAATCCTGGATATGAAAAACTATCCCACTGCTAAAATCCGCAATCTCGCTTTACTTGGGCATGGTGGAAGCGGCAAGACCGCATTGGCCGAAGCTGTTCTCTATCATGCCAAAGCTATTGACCGTATGGGCAAGGTGACCGACGGTAACACTGTTATGGATTTCGATCCTGAGGAAATTCGCCGCAACATTTCTATCAATACTTCTGTTGCCACCTGTGAGTGGAAAGATACCAAGCTTAATCTGCTTGATACGCCAGGAGATTTCGACTTCCTGGGAGAAGTAATGCAGGGTCTGCGTGTTGCAGACAGCTCATTAATACTTGTAAGTGCCAAGGACGGTCTGTCCGTTGGTGCCGAGAAGTCAGTTCGCCTTTCGCGCAAGGCGGGTCTGCCGATTTTTTTCATGATAAGCAAAATGGATGAAGCCAATGCCAATTACGACAAGGCTCTGGCAAGCATAAAAGAGAAATATGGCAATCAGGTCATACCCTTCATGCTGCCGATAACCGCAGACGGCAAAATGACAGGTCTGATTGATGTTATAGAACAGCAGGCATATGCTATTGACGCCAAGGGTGTAATTACTCCTGCCGCAATTCCGGAAAACATGGCTGATCAGTTGGCCGAACTTCAGGAAGCCGTAAATGAAGCTATCGCTGAGACAGATGAGGTTTTGATGGACAAATACTTCGGCGGTGAGGGCTTCACTGATCAGGAGAAAAATGACGGTATCAAGGCCGCTATCCTGAATGGGTCTGTCAGCCCAGTGTTTGTTGGCTCCGCTACTGCTAATTGGGGCGTAACAGCAATGATCGACCGTTTGATCAAGTATATGCCTTCACTGGCTGATTTCCCCGCTGTCAAGGCGACTAACCCTGATGGAGCTGAGATAGAATTGAAAGCAGAGGCTGATGGACCACTGGCAGCGTTTGTTTTCAAGACCATCGCTGATCCATTTGTTGGTCGTATTTCAATATTCCGAGTTTATTCCGGTACATTCACCGGCAATACGTCTCTCTATAATCCTCTCAAAGAGAAGGATGAACGTATTGGCAACGCTTATATGCTTCTGGGCAAGAAGCAGCTTGCGGCTGAGAAAATTGTTGCCGGTGACATCGGTGCTGTTACGAAGCTTCTAGTGACCGCAACCAACGATACTCTTTGTGAGCATGAGAGACCTTTGATTCTGCCGCCGATCAAATTTCCCGTACCTTGCTTATCGATGGCTATTTTGCCGAAGGTTAAGGGTGAAGAGGATAAAATCGTCTCAGGCCTGCATAAGCTTGAGGATGAGGATCCTGTATTCTCAGTTTATTCTAACGCTGAAACCCATCAGGTAGTCTTATCAGGTCTTGGTGAGCAGCAGCTTGATGTTCTCCGCTCTAAGCTTAAGGCAAAATTCAATGTCGAAGCATCTCTGGAGGAGCCGCGGGTTCCTTATCGTGAGACGATCAAGAAAAAGGTAAAGGTCCAGGGCAAGCATAAGAAGCAGTCCGGCGGTCATGGACAATATGGTGATGTCTGGATCGAGTTTGAGCCGGGCGACAAGGAAGAGCTGACATTCGAGGAAAAGATCTTCGGAGGTTCTGTGCCGAAATCATTCCATCCGGCAGTTGAGAAGGGCTTGCAGGACGCGATCAAGAAGGGCGTTCTCGCTGGCTATCCTGTTGTTAATCTTAAGGCTGTTCTGGTTGATGGTTCATATCATGATGTTGACTCATCAGAAATGTCATTTAAGCTTGCTGCCAGACTGGCATACAAAAATGGTCTGCCTCAGGCCAATCCGGTACTACTTGAACCTATCAGCATGGTTAAGATCCACATCCCTGATGATTATCTTGGTGACATCATGGGCGATATGAACAAACGCCGTGGACGTATAATGGGCATTAATCCTGATAGTGAAGGCCAGGTTGTTGAAGCAGAAGCTCCGACCTCTGAGCTGGCCAAGTATGCTACTGATCTGAAATCTATGACACAGGGCAGGGGCTGGTACACTATTGAGTTTGCCCGTTATGAACAGGCACCCCAGCCTGTAGCGGACAAGGTTATCGCTGACGCTAAAGCACGTATGGAAGAAGACGCAGAATAAGAAATTCATGGTCCTGATAATCCTCCTGCAGCTGTACCACACGGCGCGGGAGGATTTTTTCTTCTTCGGGACTATACTGGAGGAAGTAAATAAATGCTATTGAACAGCTCTGGGCGTGAATTCATTTTGAATGATCAGGATCAGTCGATCGGCCCGATTATCTGGTGGCTGCAGCGCGATCAAAGGCTATTTGACAACTGGACATATCTTGCTGCGGCAGAAAAGGCAAAGCAGCTTGATCAGCCTCTTGTGGCAGTTTTTTGTTTAAGCGAAAGCTTCCTGGGTGGATTGCCTCGTACGTTTGAGTTCATGCTTCATGGCCTATACGAATTGCAAAGAGAACTGACTGATTATTCGATACCCCTGTTGATTCTTCGGACTGATGACATTATAGAAGAAGCTTCAATCACACAGCTGGCTGATCTGGCGAACGAACTCAAAGCCGGTGCCATATACACAGATTTCAACCCTTTGCGTCTTGTGATGTCTTGGAAACAGCAAATTGCCTCATCCTTGAAATGCCCTCTTATTGAGGTCGACGCTCATAATATAATTCCATGTCGTATAGCTTCTGATAAACAGGAATTTGCGGCTAGAACATTTCGCCCAAAAGTTAATAGGCAGCTCGAGCTATGGCTAAATGAGTTTCCTGAGCCTGGCAGACCAACTCAGAGACAGACTCGTTTTTTTCTCGAGCTAAATCAACAGACTGATTTCAGTGATAACAAAACCGAAGTGTCAGATCAGCGATATTCGTTAAAACGTTTAAAGTATCACTATAGGTCTACCAGGATTTTTCTTGATAGTATTTTTTCTAAGAGATTATCAGATAATCTTCCTGCGTCAGGCAGTAATGCCGCAAAACGGCGTCTTAAGAATTTCATTAACGATGGACTTAATGATTATCAGAAGCGTAATGATCCTAACGAACAGGTGGTATCTGGCTTGTCGCCATATTTACATTTCGGTCAGATTTCAGCTCAGAGAATCGCCCTTGAGGTCAGAAAGGCCACAGGCGAAGATCAGGACATAAAAGCTGCAGCAGCAGAATTTCTGGAGGAGCTGATCGTAAGACGTGAGCTGTCAGACAACTTCTGTTTTTACAATCAGAACTATGATCGCTTCGCCGGTTTCCCCGCATGGGCACAGAAGACACTGAAGGAGCATGAGAACGATCTGCGTCCTCACAATTATTCATCAGAGCAGCTTGAAAGCGGTGAGACTCACGATGAGCTTTGGAATACCGCTCAACTGAACATGGTCAGAACAGGAAGTATGCCAGGCTATCTTCGTATGTATTGGGCTAAAAAAATTCTGGAATGGACCATATCGCCAGAAGAGGCTCTTAGTATTACAATAGGACTTAATGATCGGTATATGCTTGATGGACGAGATCCTAACGGCTATACGGGCGTTGCCTGGTCGATCGGCGGCGTTCATGACAGACCCTGGGTCGAGAGGCCGGTATTCGGCAAGATCCGGTTAATGACCTCATCCGGCTGTCGCCGAAAATTTGATGTAGATGCCTGGATCAGATCTCACAGCTGATTCAATTAATCGAGTGGAGGGACGATTATGGACAACAAAGGTCCAATCATACTTACAGAGAAGCCCCATCTTGGTATCAGCTCCTGCTGTATGTCCTGCCCCGTCAGATACAATGGCAAAGGCTTCAATATGACCGCGCATCTCGGACGTGAAAAACAGGATTTCGTTTGGACTCCGGTATGTCCTGAGAGTCAGTCCGGTCTAGGTGTTATGCGCGATCCCATTCATATAAGCGGACCCGATGGCTCTGCTGTATGGACAGGTGAAGCAAGCATCAGAAACAGACGCGGATACGATTTGACAGAACAGGTAAAAGCCGGCTCAATGGAGTGTCTTGCTGTTTTAAAGCGCGCAGGCATTAAGGCTTTTGTCTATATGGACGGCAGCCCCACCTGTGGTGTATACCGAACGACACTGAAAAAGCAAAGCCGAGGCAAGCCGCCCGGAGTTTTCGGATCGCTCCTCTTTGACCAGGGCTTTTTCTTGATTCCGGCACTTGATCTACAGAGTCCGCTGCGCTGGTGGGATTGGCGCCGCCGATTGTTGGCCTGGTTGTGGCTGCAGGATGTAAGTCTCAGCAGCAGAGCTGAGCTCTATGCTGTTTGGTATAGATTGAAATTCATCTGCCAGGAGCTGGATAACGTTCAGGCCCGGGCATTGGGACATGATATCGCAGGCTGGAAGGGCAAGCTGACGATCGAACAGGCAGAAAACTTCCGAATGCAGGTCGGTGATATGCTTCGTCAGCCTTCCAACTCCGCTAAGATGATGAACAGTCTCTGGAAGAACTACAGCCACTATCGCAAAATAACAGGCCAGACTCTACCGGAAATAAATAGTCCAGAGCAGCTTAGAAATGTAACCACCATAGCCAGGGAAATGCTTATTATGGAGAGAGCCGCAGCCGAGGCCGGCATCGTATTCGGGACCTCGCCAGTGCTTTACCGCGGTCATAGCCGTAAAACTGAAACTGACCGCAAAGCTGAAATAATACTTGATCAGCTTACGGTCAGCAGCTCTGAATTTAAGGATGAATAATTAAGAGATATGATCAAAAGCTCAGGAGTATGATCATTCGTGAACAAACATCAATTTGAGCGGGGGAGTCACACCGGTCTCAGGATCGAAATCCATCATCAGGATATCGGCCATGAACTCATTCCATTTCTGTACAACAGGGCTATCCGCCTGAACCTTGGTTGCATGGTCGATATCAGCACACTCATAATAACCAAAAAGATCAGTACCTGATAACCAGATCGAATAATTGTGTATTCCTGCTTCGTTTAAAACTGCTGTCATCTCCGGCCAGATCTCGTCATGGCGCTTCTTATAATCAGCTTCTGTTCCTTCTTTTATTCTTGCTCTCCAGGCAAATTTTTCAACATTTGTGCTCATAGTCACCTCCGGGTTACGCATTAATATAAGCTATTATACCTTCCAACCGATTATTCTGCTGATAAACCGCCGGAATTCTTCTGAGTCAGAACCGGTGTATAGAGTTTCACTATCACCATGTGTTGCGACCTTGCCTTCACTGACAAAAGCAACATGGCTGCAGGCATGTCTGGCAAATCCAATTTCATGAGTGACAAGAATGATGTTTCTGCCCTCATTTCGCAGTCCGTTGATAACATCAAGAATTTCGGCTGTAATCTCTGGATCCAGTGCTGATGTTGGCTCGTCGAACAGCAGAATCTCTGGCTGAAGTGATAGAGCTCTCGCTATAGCCACTCTCTGCTTCTGACCTCCTGACAACTGATTCGGTGAATGGTTCATATGCTCGGATAGACCTAACTGTCGCAGCAGCCTCTCTGCTCTGTCTCTGGCTTCATTAGGAGCAACACCTCTGGTCTTTATCAATGGCAGGGTGATATTATCCAGTGCTGTAAGATGAGGGAACAGATTATATGCTTGAAAGACCATCGCAATTCTGCGGCGATGCTCCATCAGGGACTGCTCACTGGAGTAATCGACAGCCTTGCCATTCATAATGACCGAACCTGAATCCGGGATTTCAAGGCCGGCCAGAATTCTGAGCAGAGTAGTTTTACCACCACCTGAAGGTCCGATAACGGCCAAGGAAGATATATCCTCAAGAATAAGATTCAAATCATCGAGAGCAGTCATACTGCCATACTTCTTAGTTAAGCCTTCTATCCTAATTTGCATAGCTCATTTTCCTCTCGAGATGTCGGGTTATCAGCGAAATAGGTAAAGTTAATACCAAATAGCCGGCCGCTAACAAAATGTAGTTTTCGAAACTGGTAAAAGTAATGCTATCCACCTCTTGTACATTTTTCGTAAACTCATTGACCGCAATCAAAGATAGAATCGAGGAATCCTTGATCAATGATGCGAACTGCCCGGTCAGCGGCGGAAGTACAATTCTGCTGACCTGAGGAATAACGATATACCTATAAGTCTGAGGCTTGGTAAAGCACAATGATCTGGCGGTTTCAAGCTGAGCCGATGGGATACTCTCGAGACCTGCTCTGATGATTTCCGAAACATAAGCACCGGAAAAAACAGACAAAATTAGTATGCCCATGACATATCGATTGTTCAGTCTGTAAGCGGTCCCTATGAAATAAAAGAAAAAAATCGTTTGGACGAGCAGCGGGGTTCCACGGATCAGCTCAATATACGCGGTCGCCAGATAACGCAGAAAAAGAATTTCAGATCGTTTGCCCATCGCCGCTAATGTTCCGATAATTAAACTTAGAATCAGCGAGAAAAAACTTATCACTACAGTCATACTGAAGCCAAAAGCAAATTTACTACGATAATCAAGCAGTCTTGACCATTGCCAGCGATGCTGGAGCTGCCAACCGGCGAAGCCGAAGAAGGCAGCTATCAACAATATAGCCAGCAAAGCCTGAAGCCATGGGCAAGACTTTTTCCAGTGTGTTTTCATTTGATATCGAAGAAGAAGGGGATGCCGAGTTCTGTAAATGTATCCTTCTCCTGCTTCAAATACTTATCAGACAGTTTGTCAAAACCGCCCTCTGCCTGGAAATCAGACAGGAAGCTATTGATCTTCTGTGTCAGCTCGGGATTTTTCTTGCTGACGCCGATTCCCCAATAATCAGATTGCTCCTGATAAGGCTCGAGGGCTGCTCTGGTTGATTCTTTGTTTTCCTGCCATTGTCTGAAAATTGTCAATTGGTCATAGGTAAAGGCGTCAGCCTTTCCCTGAACCACTTCGAGTACACAGGCGCTCTCCTTGTCGAAAACCATGATGTTTTCCGCAGGCAGGTATTGCTCCGCATACAGGTGACCGGATGTTCCTTTTTTAACAGCTAAAACTTTACCTGGCTGTTTAAGATCCTCGTAAGATTGAACATCTGAATCCTTGCCAATTAATAATGCCAGACCAATTGAAGCATAAGGGTCTGAGAAATCTATTGTCTTCTTTCTTTCCTCGTTGATCGTCATAGATGAAATAATAACATCTATTTTCCCTGTTTCCAGTGCAGGTATCAGTCCTGTCCAGGCCAGATTTTCAATAATGACCTCACGATCGAGGGCCTTGCCAAGTTCTTTGGCAAGATCAACACTAATGCCGGTTGGTTTGTTGTCTGTATCAGTTGTCTCGAATGGGGGATAAGCAAGCTCCATGCCGACAACCAGCTTATCATCGCCCTTTGAACCACAGGAAGCCGCTATTATAGATACAGATAGCAATGCTGTCATAATTAGAAGCTTTACCTTTATTTTTCTTTTCATAATGATTAGTTTGACGAACGACATGTTCTTGAGGTTCATTCGTCATCCTCCTTTCAAAATGTCACTGCTTGCTGCTGTTGTGAATATTATACGCTTATTATTCATCACTATCTAAGCAAGCAAACGATCATATAGATTATAAGGTAAGAGTTTCTGATTAACAGCACTCAATTGTTACAGAAGAATAAAATTATGTCGCTTGAAAAACATATGGTCTTAAACAGACTTTAGCCGGGATAATATTTGCTCCAATCTATCAATTACATCATCCTTCTGCCTCTGGACAGTTGGTATCTTCTGAATGAAGTCATCAAAATAGTAGCTAAGTGATCTTAGGATATTTGCTTCATTAAGAAGAACTGAGATTGGCTGCTTCTGGCCGGAAGTGCTTGGTGAAAATAAAGCTCCGTTGTTTTCTTTATAAACGATATTGACATTTATATCCTCCAGACCAGGTGTTTGGTCGCTTAGGAAAAGATGATAATTTTCGTATTTCTTCAGGGTGTCAATCGTAGCCTCCAACCAGATAATCGTTGATTCGCTATCCATGATCCAGGGTTCTGATAGACAGAGCAGACAGCTGTCGACCTCAGCACGACCAAAAACCTCGAGCTGATCAAGCAACGCTATCGGGATCAAGTCATAATATACTTCGTCACGCAGCTTCCTGAAAAAAAGCTCACGATGCTCAAGCAGTTTTTCTATCATTAAATCTTTGTTCGGATTGATCAGATTTCTCTCGAGTGTTTTCGTTAAGCGGTCGATAGGCAGCAACAGACTGTTTAATTGACTGCGCATATTGAACACAGTACCGTTCTTGTTTCTTAGCTCCAGGCCGCTGTCCAATAGCTGCATACTGTTATGTCTGCTGAAAACTGAAAAGAGCCGGCGGCATTGTGATAGATGAGCCTCATATATGCTTTCGAATGTTTGAACTA
>CAZSLR010000003.1:24182-31821 GCA_964607635.1 uncultured Oscillospiraceae bacterium | reverse complement strand
CGCTCATAGACTGTCAACTATTTTGGATTCGGATTTGATCCTGGTCATGGATAAGGGACAGATCATTGAACAAGGCTCGCATGATGAGCTGCTGGCAGCAGGTGGGTTCTACGCATCTCTGTTTCAGGCTCAATATGCCGGAAGGGAGATCTGATAAGATGCCGCATCAGACCTGGTACCCACTTGATAATTCAGCCAAGATTTTCCCTGCAATTAAAAATGGCAAGGTATCAGCTGTTTTTCGTTTAAGTGTTGAGCTGACGATTCCAGTAGAAAAGGAGATATTGCAGCAGGCGCTTGAAGATATACTGCCGCGGTTTCCAAGCTTCGCCTTACGGATGAGACCAGGGCTGTTCTGGTACTATCTTGAGCCTAATAAGGCACAGCCTACTGTTTTTGAGGATACCGCGTATCCCTGCAGGCGCTTATACCGCAAGGATAATAATGGCTTCCTCTTCAGAGTATTATTTTATCAGAATAAGCTTTCTGTTGAGTTTTTTCATTCCTTGACAGACGGTACAGGAGCGCTGATGTTCACTAAGACACTGGCTGCCAGGTATCTCGAGCGTTGTCTTGGGATTACGATTCCAGCTGAACAAGGTGTGGCGAACTGGCTTGAGCAGCCTTCTGATGCGGAAACTGAGGATAGCTACAAGGTTTATGCCAGAGAGACAAGGCGACGCAATCCGCTGATGCCGGTCGCCTGGCATGTCAGAGGACAGCTTGAGCCTTCCGGTCGTATTCATGTTATAAGAGCCGAGATGCCGGTCGATCAGCTTAAGCAAAAAGCTCGAGAGCATGGCGTAACAATAAATGATTATCTTGTAGCCTCTTATATTTACACCTTCTGTCAGATTCAGCGAGCTGAGGAGCGCCGGCATGATAAGCCTGTTGTTATAGCTGTTCCTGTCAATATGAGGCGTTACTATCCCAGCCAGACACTGCGCAATTTCTTCACAAGAGTATATCCATCTGTTCATCAGGATTATGGCGAGTACAGCTTCGAGGAGATCATCAGCGAGGTCCACCATTATATGAAGCTGCGGACTCGTGAGAAGTATCTGAATGTTCAAATGGCCGGTAATATAAAAAGTGAGAGCATGCTTGTTACGCGGCTGATTCCGCTGCCTGTCAAAAACCTGATTCTGCGGACGGCCTATCTATTCCGAGGTGACAGCAGAATTACCAGCACAATGACAAATGTCGGGCCGGTCGAGCTGCCTGCCGAAATGGCTGAGTATGTTCGTTCGTTCGATGTGTTGATGGGACCTTCACTTGGCAACTGGATCAACGCATCGATATTAAGCTACAATGGCTATTTGACCGTGACTTTTACCAGGCGTATCAGGGAGGCACATGTTGAGCGGTTGTTCCTGCGCCATTTAGTCAAGCAGGGCATCCATATAAAAGTCAGCAGCAATGATATTCAGTCTGTTAAGTCGTGAAACTTAGTATATAATTATATAGGTCAATAATATGCTCAGGGTCAGCCGCGGCTGATGAATATCATTTGAAGGAGATCACAATTATGCAAATTTCAGTTGATCATTTTGGAGTTACAGCGGACGGACGTGAGGTCAGAGCCTGGCGTCTGGAGGGAGACGGCGGAGCGGTTTGCAGATTGCTGGACTATGGTGCTACGCTGCAGCAACTGCTGATACCTGACGCGGCAGGCGAGCTTGCCGATGTTGTTCTAGGCTATGACAGCATAGCTGGCTATGAGAGTGCCGACAATGGCTACCACGGAGCGATCATCGGCAGACATGGCAATCGTATTGAGGATGCTGTTTTTGAGTTAGGTGGTAAGACCTATCAATTGGCGGTAAATGACGGCAGAAATCATCTTCATGGCGGTCTGATAGGATTCGACAAAAAGATATGGGCGGCTAAGCCACTTGAAACATCAGAGGGGCCATCAGTATCATTTTCTCTGACAAGTCCTGATATGGATGAAGGCTATCCCGGCAATCTGCAGGTAACTGTTACTTATACGCTGACATCAGATAACGCTCTCCGTTTGGATTACCAGGCAGTAAGTGATCAGGAAACAGTTATTAACCTGACTAATCATAGTTATTTCAATCTTGCCGGGCATGGCGCCGGCAGAGTTGACAACCAGGAGATCATGATTGAAGCTGATGAAATCACCAGTATTAATGATGAATGTATTCCTGATGGCGGCTTCTTGGCTGTTGAGGGAACTCCGCTTGATTTGCGAGTGCCGACAGCGATAGGCAAGGGTGTTGAGTCAGATCATCCTGCGATCAAGGCTGGGCAAGGCTACGACCATAATTTTGTGATAAGAGATGCTGATGGAACTCTTAAGAAGTGCGCGATGGCATTAGATCCTGAGAGTGGCAGAACAATGACAGTATATACGACTCTGCCAGGAATTCAGTTCTATACAGGTAATTTCGTTAAGGAGCATATAGCCAAGGATGGCGCAACATATGATAAGCGTGGAGGGTTCTGTTTGGAAACACAGTTTTATCCAAATTCCTTGAAGCATAAAAATTTCCCCAGCCCTGTTTTCAAGGCTGGAGAAAGCTTCAGACATACTACTGTATATGCTTTTGGTGTAAGCAGGTAATTATTGCCAGCTCCAAGCCAATTGATAAATAGCAAGAAGATCAGCCTCGTTAAGAGGGCTGAATGACCCGGCGAATCCGTCGGGTCTTTTCTTGGCTGATTTTGCCAGTCGTGGCAGATCCTCAAATGGTACACCAAGCTCCTTGAGATTGGTTGGGAGGCCCCAGCTGCGATATATTCTGCTTAGTTGATCGATGCCATTCTCAGCAGTCATTCTGGGATTTGTAAACTCTAGAGGTAATCCTAGTACGCGTTCAGCGAATTGACTGATGCGGACTACAGATGAGTCGTCTTTTGCCAGAATATAAGCGAGCCAGGCCGGATAGAGCGCCGCCAGACCGGCACCATGAGCCGTGTCATAATGGCCGCTGAGCTCATGCTCCAACGCATGGACGCTCCAGTCCTCTGCACGACCCATACCAAGCCAGCCGATATGAGCGACGGTCGAGCTCCAGAAGAGATTGGCCTGGACATCGTATTGCTCGGGATCGGCTAGAGCAGAGGGGGTTTCGTCAATAACTGTCTTAAGAACTGCTTCACAGAGCCGGTCTGTCAGGCCGACACCTCTGGTTGGCGTGAAGTAGCGTTCCATAACATGTGACATGATATCTGACGCGCCACAGGCAATTTGCCAGGGCGATAGTGTAAAGGTAAGCTTTGGATTGATCAGGGAGAAATCAGGTCTGTTCAGATCGTTGCGGAGACCGCGCTTGATATCTAGAGCGTCATTCTTAATGACACTGCTGTTCGAGGCTTCAGACCCGGTTGCCGGCAGTGTGATGATCGTGCCGAGTCCGAGCCGCTGTGTTGGTATTGCACCGCGGCCGTACAGATCCCAGAAATCACCATCGTAACAAACGCCTATTGCAATTGCCTTGGCTGAATCTAGGACGCTGCCGCCGCCGACTGCCAGAACAAAATCAATGTTTTCACGTTTGCAAAGCATGATACCTTCATATACAAGCTCTGCACGCGGATTCGGTTGAACGCCTCCAAGCTCGAAGCTTGTGAGGCCGCTTTCGCTCAGACTCGCCCTGACTCTCTCAAGCAGACCGCTGCGAACTACTGAGCCGCCGCCATAATGGATCAGGACTCTGCTGCCTCCATATTGCTTTATTTGTGATCCGGCAAGCAACTCAGCTTCTGGATCCATGATAAGCCTGGTTGGGCTGAAAGACTCAAAAGGCAACATATTTATCCGTCCTCCTGTCAAATTTATGAGTCATAAATAAATTGGTAAGCTATCGTTTCTGTTCGCTTACTTGTTTGGTTTAAAACTGTCCTTGAGTGAAACGGAGCGGTTGAAAACCAGATGGCCTGACATGCTGTCCTTGTTGTCGAGGCAAAAATAACCCTGACGCATAAACTGGAAATTAGCCGGTGGTTTCAGGTCGGCCAGTGAGCATTCAATTTTACACCCTGTGAGTACCTCAAGTGAATCTGGATTAAGGCAATCAAGATAGTCTCTTTCAGCGCTGTCGGGATCGGCAACGCTGAAAAGATTTGAGTATAATCTTATCTCGGCATCTAATGCTGTTTTTGCGTCAGCCCAATGGATAGTACCCTTGACCTTGCGTCCGTCTGGTGTTGTACCGCCTCTGGTAAGTGGATCATATTCGGCGTGAACCTCGATTACATTGCCAGCGTCATCCTTGACACAGCCGGTGCATTTAACTACATATGCTGTTTTGAGTCTGACCTCATTACCTGGGAAGAGACGGAAGTAGCCTTTTACCGGTGTTTCCATAAAATCGTCTGACTCGATCCAGAGCTCTCTGGAGAAGGAGACACTGCGTGTGCCTGCCTCTGGATGCGCGGGGTGGTTCTCGACCTCGAACCACTCTGTCTTGTCCTCAGGGTAGTTCTCGATGATCAGCTTGATCGGTCTAAGAACTGCCATCACTCTGTTGGCTGATTCGTTCAAATCCTCGCGCAGGCAGTGCTCGAGAAAAGCGTAATCAACTGTGCTGTTTACTTTGGAGACACCGATTCTGTCGCAGAAGTTTCTGATACTGGCAGGTGTATAGCCACGTCGGCGCAGACCGCCAAGAGTTGGCAGTCTGGGATCATCCCAGCCGCTGACAACATCGTTCTCGACTAGATAGCGCAGCTTGCGTTTGCTCATTACAGTGTGGTTTATGCCAAGTCGTGCGAACTCGATCTGACGAGGATTACCGGGTGAGCTGATATTGGCGATGACCCAGTCGTAGAGTGGACGATGGTCCTCGAATTCAAGCGAACAGAGAGAATGAGTAATATTTTCGATTGCGTCCTCAATAGGGTGAGCGAAATCATACATCGGATAAATACACCAATCATTACCGGTGCGGTGATGATGAGCACGGTTGATTCTGTAGATTACGGGATCACGCATGTTCATATTACCTGAGGTCATGTCGATTTTTGCGCGCAGTGTCTTGCTGCCATCAGCGAACTCGCCTGCACGCATACGCTTAAACAGGTCCAGACTCTCCTCAGCCGGACGATCTCGGTACGGGCTCGGGCGGCCGGCCTCAGTGAGCGTGCCTCTGTATTCTCTAATTTGTTCAGCGGTCTGTTCACAGACATATGCCAGACCCTTGGAGATAAGCTCGCAGGCAAAATCAAACATCTGTGGGAAATAGTCGGAAGCGAAATAGAAGCGGTCGCCCCAGTCGTAGCCGAGCCAGTGGATATCCTCCTTGATGGCATCGACATACTCGACATCCTCCTTGGTCGGATTGGTGTCATCCATGCGAAGATTGCAGAGTCCGTTATATTTTTCAGCCGTGCCGAAATCAATAACGATAGCTTTTGCATGACCGATATGCAGATAGCCGTTAGGCTCGGGCGGGAATCTCGTATGAACCTTCCTGCCGGCGAATCTGCCGCCTTCCGCGATATCTTCGTCGATCATCTCATGGATAAAATGACGTGATACCTCTTCGATTTTATCTTCGCTGCCAGTCGCAGCAGGGCTTGTTGTCTTAGAATCACTCATGATCAAATTCTCCTCGCTATTTACTAAGTCTTGCGATGCCGTCTTCTATTCTGGCGAGAGCTTCAGCTCTGCCAAGTATAACCAATACCTCTATTGCGCCACCTGGCGTGACTGCCTGTCCTGAAGCCGCTATTCTGACAGGCCACATGACCTGGCCGTTCTTCATTTCCAGCTTCTGCGCCAGATTGATCAGACAGTCATGAATGCTGTCACGGTCCCAGCTGGCAAGCGCCTTTAGCTCGCTATATGCTTTTGGCAGTATCTCCGCTGCCTGCTCAGGTGACGACTTGCTTTTCTTATTACTGAACAGCTCTAGCTCGTAATCCTGACGAGCAGCCAGGAAACCGATCATTTCTTGTACCTGAGTCAGCTTTGTCACACGCGGCTGCAGAATATCCGTCAGCAGCTCCAGCTCTGATGGCAGATTGCCGAATACCTGCTCAAGCTGTGGCTTGATTAGTTCAACAAAATCCTCGCGGCTCATCGCTCTGATATACTCCGCGTTGAACCAGGTCAGCTTGTCATAGTCAAAAACGGCCGGTGATTTGCTGATTCCTTCGATGCTGAAGACCTGCTCCAGTTCGCTCAGAGTAAATATCTCGCGATTGTCATTTACCGGGCACCAGCCAAGCATGGCAATATAATTGATGATCGCCTGAGGCAGATAGCCATCCTGGACCAGACCCTCGAAGCTTGTTGCTCCGTGGCGTTTAGACAGCTTCTTGCCATCCATGCCATTGATCAGCGGCAGGTGCACATATGTTGGAATTTCCCAGCCGAAGGCCTGATAAAGCAGATTATATTTAGGCGTTGATGAGAGATACTCTGAGCCGCGCACAACATGTGTGATGCCCATCTCATGGTCATCAACAACATTTGCGAAATTGTAGGTAGGATATCCATCAGATTTCAACAAAACCTGATCCTCAAGCTCGCTGTTCTCGACAGTAATGCTGCCATAGACAGCATCTTCAAAAGTCGTCGAGCCTGTCAGAGGCATTTTTTGACGAATGACATAGGGAATACCGGCAGCCAGATTCGCGTCAATTTCACTCTTAGGAAGCTCGCGGCAATGTCTGTCATAACCTCCCGTGAAGCTGCTCTCTCCCGTCTGTTCCTTGAGTGAATCTAACCGCTCCTTGGTGCAGAAGCAATAATAAGCATGTCCATTTTTTACCAGCTCCTCAGCATAAGGCCTGTACATTCCCAGACGCTCGCTCTGTACATATGGCGCATGTGGTCCGCCTATATCCGGGCCTTCATCATGACGCATACCAACCTCGTTCAATGTCTTGTAGATCACATCGACCGCGCCCTCGACCAAGCGTCCCTGATCTGTATCTTCAATTCGCAGAACGAAGCTGCCGCCAGCCGCTCTGGCGATCAAGTATTCATATAGAGCTGTGCGAAGATTGCCGACATGCATGAAGCCTGTCGGACTTGGTGCGAAACGGGTACGTACCTTGCCTGATGTTGTCATCTGAGATCCCCTTCCCTAATAGCAAAAAGACAACTATGAACCGTAAAAGTTCATAATCGTTCATAATGATGTTTTATATATCAAATGCATTATATGATAACATAAATGCGTCGGCAAATAAAATAACAGCCGTACATATCCGGGCCCTGATGGTCCTTGAGTTACAGGAGTTTTATGTTTGGATATATAAGGCCGTTTAAGCCTGAGCTGCTGATGCGTCAGTGGGAATATTATCGGTCGGCCTACTGTGGCCTCTGCAAAGAAATCGGCAGGAGCTATGGTCAGCTCCCCCGGCTTGCCTTAACCTATGATATGACCTTTTTGACAATTCTGCTTAAGTCCATATCAGCTGAACCATCACAGCCTAAGAAGGGAATATGTCTTCTTAACCCGGCAAAAGGCAAGCTGATCCTGCCTTCGGATCCTTCCCTGGAGTTTTCTTCTGCGGCTACGGTCGTTCTGGCACATTATAAGGGAGTGGATGATCGCCAGGATGGGAATAGGCTCCGCGGCAGCGCTGTTGTTACAATATTTGCATCTGCCAGACGTAAGGTGAGAGCGAAATACCCTGAGCTGGATGAGGCTGTTGG
>CAZSLR010000003.1:0-24082 GCA_964607635.1 uncultured Oscillospiraceae bacterium | reverse complement strand
GCGATTGACGATTTTCAGACCGACATGGATAATAAAGAGTGGAATCCTTTTGCCGGGATGGATATCGATGCTGCCAGGTCGAGAGCAGATTTGATTTTGGCTGATATTGAACAGTCTCTTGATAAAACAGCTATGTTGATACCGTTTGTCAGAGATTCCGCGCTGATAGCTAATGTAATCAGGCTCGGGATGCCGCATGTCAGAACGAGAATTCTCAGTGGAGCCGGACTTGAGAAAATGTAAAGTATTTGAAATGATGCAGCAGTAACTAGGCAATAAGTGATAAACAGATAATATATTGTATGAAGTACCATGGTGAGGCAGGTAGAAGAGATGGCGAAAAACCCTTATGAAGTACTTGGTGTTAAACAAGGTGCAAACCAGGATGAGATAAAAAAAGCATATCGAAAACTGGTTAAGCAATATCACCCTGATAATTACCGCAATCATCCGCTCGAATCACTCGCGCAGGAGAAAATGCAGGAGATAAATCATGCGTATGATCAGCTAACCAACTCGGAAAGTACCTTCCGACAAGGACAGGGCAATGACTCCTGGCAGCAGAAAAATCCTCAGGGGCCATATCAGAGCCCTTACGGTAATAGCTCGCCATATGGTGATCCAAACGCCGGCCCTTATGGACAGCCTCGTTGGCAACAGCAACAGAGTCCGTATCGCCAATCCAATATGGATAGCCTCTGCAGCTCGCTTGGCTGCCTGTGCTGTGCCGATTCCTGTTGTGAATGCATGGGCGGTGACCTCTGTCTATGCTGCTGAATTCTGAGGGGAAAACCTATGAATCAAAAACAATAGCTGGCGGAGGCTTGCTGACAGCTATTGTTTTATTGTTTATTCTTATGTCTTACCTAAGTCCAACTGCCGATCTGGCTCTGATGTCTTGTGCATCTATGGGTATTGCTGTTGCTGTCGTTAGATACGGCTATCGAACCGCAATCATCGTTTTGATCGCTTCGGGTCTGATCGCTGCGGTCTGGCCCGGTATTTTTTTCTCTTTACCGTTTTTGCTGCTGTTTGGACCATGGCCTTTGATCAAGGCGATCATAGAAAAGAGCTTTGGTAAGGTTGCAGTTGTTTTACTTAAGCAGCTTGCAGCGACTGTTCTGCTTATTGTTGCCGGTTCAATATATATATTAGTTTTTCAGATTGATCTCCGGTCTCTGCTCAATATTGAGGCTTTTGCAATGCTGTCAGATATTGCGGTCTGGCTGATATTGCTGGCTGCAGCGGAAATAATGTTCTATCTCTATGATTGGGCACTTACATTATTGATAACCTTTTATATGAGAAGATTGAACGGGCGGGTTTGATTTAAACCGTGTGGCGGACGATCAGAGCTTGCGTGTCTTCTTGTCCAGGATTACAAGAACGATCAAATGAATTGTCTCTCTTATCGTTTTCAAGGCTTGCCATAGAAGCAGGAGTATGAAGCTGAATAATGTTCCCAATATCACATAAGTAAGATTGGGATTGCGTTGCAGCTGATCAAGTCCTCTGTCCAGAATAGAAATTTTGGAGAGGATCTGTCTGTCTGGCGCTACATCCACCGCGATAGAAGTGCCATCACGCATCTGGAAGATTACCTGGCCAACAACCAGGCTTCTCTGGATCGGTCTGCTATGCGGGCCATATGTTTTATACTGAACATTGCTCATCAAGAAATCATCACCAACCGGATGAATATAATAAACAGTTTTACTGAAAACCAGTCCGAAGGTTTCACCGTCAATAGTTTGTTCAAAATCCTCAGCATAGAGATCGCCAGCTCTGGCAAGCGGTGACCTCTCATAAAACTCTGATATCGAACTGTACATATTTAATGTATCTGTATATCTTCTTTCTTCTGAGGTTGCAGCGGCAACTGTTATTATATTGATGCCGTTCTTTGTCCCGGCTGTAATCATTGTGTGCTGACCTTGGTTTAAAACATCGAAAGCACCGGTAACCGCTCCCTCAGACAGTGTCCAGATCGCTTCTGCCTGATTCCGCATAGGCACCAGTCTCTCACCATTAATTATCAGCTGATCATTACGCCTTGATAACAACTCTGAGAAAAACTGATTCTGAAGACCTGCGTTGATCAGACGGGCAACATCAGAGGCGGTTGAGTATTGCAGTAAATTTGTCACAGGTATTGAGTTTGCGTCTTCCATAACATTCTCAACCACCGGCTCGCCTGTGCTGTTCATGAAAAAGGTGTTAGTCATATCATAGCTCTGAGCACGGCTGTTCATAAGCTCGACAAACCGGCTCTCTTCGTTCGCAATCTGCTCAGCTACGGCGATAGCCGCTGAATCAGAGTCATAATAAAGTATTCTTAGCAGCAGATATTCAAGCATATACTTGTCGCCTGTCCCCAGTTCTACATAGTCAGGCGAGTTAGAAGCATCGTATTGACTGGCCGCAACCGAGCTGATCGTGACCATTGTATCCAGCGGCAATCTCTCGCAGGCAATCAAAACTGTCATAAGCTTGGATGCAGTCGATATTGACATTTTAATATCGCTGTTCTTTTCGAACAGCACGCGTTGCCTGCCTGTTTCAATGACTATAGCAGAGGATGCAGTAAGGTCGATCTCCAGACCGTCATACAAATTATCAGGCCCTTCATTGTCATCAGATTCGCTCTCGTTAATATTTGTTTTATCTGTTGGCGCCGTTTCGGAGGAGGTTCCAGAATTGTTTGAAGCAGCGTAAACATAGTCAACAGGCCAGCTGGCGATGGAGACGACAAGACCTATTATTAACGCAAGTGCAGCTTGCCTGAAACGAGCCCTGTTCAAGTCACATACCTCCAAGCAGATCGACCGTGGACTTCCCTGATAGAAGACCTTAAATGAACAATACCATACTATCATATCCATTATTGGAAGGACATAAATTTAAGTCTGTGAAAATTTACAGATTTTTTTCCAGTTCACGTCGGTAATTACTGGGCGTTTTGCCTTTTTCACGTTTAAATGCCTTTGAAAAAAGCAGCGGATCGCTATAGCCGACCGAGTGTGCCACCTCGCCGATCGTCAGAGATGTTCTGAGCAATTCTCCGGCCTTCGTCATCCTATAACGGGTCAGATAGGCCTTAGGTGTTATTATCAGATAACGCTGGAACAGTGAATACAAATAACTGCGATCGAGACCTACATGTGAGGCGATTGCTCTGACAGTTATCTCGTCGGCATAATTGTTCTCTATATAGCGAATTGCCTGCCGCAGGTACTCCTCCTGCCTGGTTTCTATCGATGAGAATGTCTGACTGTTTTGATCGATCAAGTCTGAGAAAAACTGATAGAGCAACGCTATTCGCATCAGCTCATGCTGACGGGCGCCACTGGAGAATTTCAGCATACTCCTGATGATATCTACAAGTATATCGACGTGCTCTGATTTGCCAATAGGCTGCCTGGAATGCAGACCGGCTTCACGACAGAGACTGTCTGCTATCAGGCCTCGGAAGCCGATCCAGACATAGCTCCAGGGATCGCTTTCATCTGCCATATATTCAGCGATAGTATCAGGACTAATCAGAAAAATATCACCTTGTGTTAAATTGTACTCGCGATCACCGGTTCTGAATTTCCCCTTGCCTGATATTATGAGATGGAGGACAAAATGACTCCTTACTCCTGGACCCCAGCAGTGCCCTGGCATACAATCCTCAGTGCCGCATTTGATTACAGTTATATCTGTCAGATCGTGCTGACTGAAGGTGTATTTCTCAAGCATATTTAATCCCCTGCCAATCATTATAGCGCATGACATCAGTTACGATGTGTGATCGGAATGCGATTTAGCAATAAATCGAAAATCGTTATTTGATGAAATATTAACAAAGTCTCTAAATATAGGATAGTGAAATGGTGTAGATATTACAAGATTCATTCAGATATTGCAAAGTCTGTCAAAGTATATTGCATGAACGGCTAATCAATTCTATAATGGCAACTAGGTTTTCATACGAAACCTAGCCTCGGAAGTGCTCTATTTCGAGCATGTTCGAAATTTTCCGCGAAATGTATACAATTTTATCATATGATCCGGAGGCCTTATGACAAAAGATGCAAATAACAGGAAGGACCTGAAAACTTCTATATCGAGGGATAAATTCCTTATTATGCAATGTGGTCATGTCAGAATAGCTATTACTACAGACGCGATAAGTCTTCCTAAACAGATTGTTGAGGAGCATGATCATTTTGAGTTTTTCATTCCGTTATCAAATATGTCATCTGCTTATATAGACAAAAAAAAGATAGATTGTCAGCCAGGTAATATTGTAGTTATTAATCCCGGCCAGCTCCATGGCATGCATAGAAATACCAGAAACTCCATATTCATCAATCTGTTTTTTGAACAGGATTATATGGAGCGGTTGATAACTGAGGTGGCTGGTGAGCTTCATTATTTCCCTAATTATGTTCAGAATCTTAGACCTGAGATCCAACGAGACATTTTAAAGCTGGTCGAAGAGTATCGTGAGTCTCTTGTTGGCAGATCTCATATGTTAATGGCGCTATCTGAGCAGCTGGCCTTAAACCTGATCAGATATCATCATTTGCCTTCTATATCTCCGGTTCATGACTTACAGTCCAAGCTTAACGCGGCGCAGAAGAGATTTGCTGATGTGGTAGCGTATATGAGTGACAACCTTGAAGAGAAGATCACAATAGATCACATGGCTCAACGTGCATTGATGAACAGATTTCATTTTATCCGCTCCTTTAAGAGCGCGTTTGGCAGCAGCCCGTATGATTATCTAACAAATTTACGGATAACCAGAGCTAAGCAGCTGCTTAGCAACACGCAGCTTTCGGCTAATGATATCGGCAGAGATTGTGGGTATTCTTCTGCCAGCAGATTTTCTGCCGCTTTCAAGATGCTGACCGGTATGACGCCGAGTGCATATCGTCAACTGATTGTTGCCGAGCGCAGACATCTTCTTGGTATAGGCACTTCCCCTGTATCTGATTCAGCCAAGTCCGCTGCTTATGATGAAGCCTGGAATGATCTAACTGAAGCCGTAGCCGCAGATGATGCTGACGCAATGCTCGAAGATTAGTCTGATAATATTCTCGAATATCCCCTCATATGTGTCATTTGATTAATTTATAGCCTGAACCGAATTTCGGTTCAGGTTTTTTGTTGACATGAAAAGCAGGTCGTGATAAATTATTCTAAATCATACAGGAATACTGGGAATAAACTTAAGAGGTGATTAACTATGAATGAGAAAAACTATGGATTCAGTACTCGAGCTCTCCATGCAGGACAGAAGCCGGATCCGGCTACAGGATCAAGAGCAGTTCCAATTTATCAGACTACATCATATGTATTTGAAAGCGCTCAGCAGGGCAGTGATTTGTTCAGTCTGAGTGCGGCAGGTAATATCTATACAAGAATTATGAATCCGACCACAGCAGTTCTCGAAGAGAGGATCGCTGATCTTGAAGGTGGAATCGGTGCTCTGGCGACAGCTTCTGGTGCGGCAGCCATAACCTATTCAATTATGAATCTGGCTGCTGCCGGTGATGAAATCGTAGCAGCATCTTCGCTTTATGGCGGTACCTACAATTTACTGGCAAATACACTTCCACATTATGGTATTAAGACCATTTTTGCAGACTCGGATAATATCGCATCATTTGCAGATGCGACAAATGAACGGACAAAAGCCTGGTTTGTAGAGAGCATCGGCAATCCTAACGGCAATCTTGTTGATATCAAGGCTCTTGCTGATCAGGCACATGCACAGGGCGTGCCACTGATAGTTGATAATACATTCGCAACTCCGTGGCTCTTCAGGCCTATCGAGCATGGCGCAGATATTGTTGTCCACTCCGCGACCAAATTTATCGGGGGTCATGGAACAACAATTGGCGGTCTTGTTGTTGATGCTGGCCGCTTCGATTATGGCAGCGGCAGATTCCCTCTGTTAAGTGAGCCCGACCAGGGTTATCATGGACTTAAATATGCGTCTGATGTTGGCGCGGCAGCCTATATAACCAGGATGAGAGTAGCTCTTCTAAGAGATACAGGTGCCGCAATCAGTCCATTTAACGCATGGCTTCTACTTCAAGGCATGGAGACATTGCCGCTCAGAGTCCAGAGACATGTTGAGAACGCCTCCAGATTAGCTGAATGGCTGGAGGCTCATCCTGCCGTAGCATGGGTTGAATATGCTGGACTAAAAAGCAGCAGGTATAATAGTCTATCAGAGAAATATTTTCCCAAAGGTCCTGGTGCTATTTTCACCTTTGGGATCAAAGGTGGACGTGAGGAGGCTATGAAGGTTATCGATGGTCTGGAAATATTCTCTGATTTGGCCAATGTCGCTGATGCGAAATCACTTGTTATTCATCCTGCGAGCACGACTCATTCTCAATTATCTGAGGCTGCGCTTAAGGCTAGTGGAATAAGCCAGGATTTGATCAGGCTGTCAGTCGGTCTTGAGGATTATGAAGACTTGAAAAATGATCTTGATCAGGCACTGAACGTAATTTTATAAGCATATGATATAATCATATTTGTCTGATTTTGAAAGCAATAACTGGAGGTAAACGGCTTGCGTATATCAACAAAAGGGCAATATGCACTTGAAGCGATGCTGGCTCTTGCACTGGCGGGTACTGACGATAAGGTCAGTATTCGCCAGATTGGCGAATGGACCGGATTGTCCGACAGCTATCTTGAACAGATATTCGCTTTGCTTAAGAGTGCTAAGCTGGTCAAGAGCAATCGTGGTAATAGAGGTGGATATCAGCTGGCAGTCGCTCCTGAGAGAATAACTGCAGGAGATATACTACGTGCTGCTGAAGGCTCGTTAGCACCAGTCAAATGTACTGATCCATCAGCTGGTGGCTGTGCTGACATGGATTCGTGTCTGACGCAGTCGGTGTGGAAGCATATAGATGATGTTATAACCAGGGAAGTTAATAGTAAAACCCTTGCCGAGCTAGCTGCTGTATACAGGAAGTACGGTTATGATGAAACTGTAGATTTTGTGATATGAGCGGCATGGAGGATGTGATCAGATGAAGATGTCGACAAAATGCAGGTATGGTCTGAGGGCATTGGCAGACCTGGCTCTCGAAGGAGGAAACGTTCCGATACCTTTGAGCCAGATTGCCGAGAGACAGAAGTTATCGGTCAAATATCTCGAACAAGAGTTCGCTTCTCTGAGAAAAGCCGGCTTTGTCCGAAGTATCAAGGGTGCGCAGGGAGGCTATTTGTTGGCGGTTCCGGCAAACGAGATATTTATTGCGGATGTTATCAAGCAGCTTGAAGGAGATATGCTTCTTGTTGATGAACCAATTTCTGAAGATATGACAAATCTAAGAAGATGCTTGTATGACGCTCTTTGGCAGCCTCTCAACGCTATGCTTGAGCTGGAAATGGAAGGCCTCACTCTGGCAGAATTGATATCTGAATGGCAGGGCGGCAACGAAGAAAATCCCATGTACTACATTTGAATCTGAGCCATTTGCGTGGTAAGATTAGACGAATGTAGATTGTGAGGATTTTTTAATGCTTGTAAACGGTCATGTGCCTGAAATAAAATATCCGGTCTGGGTAGCGCGCGGTGCTATGAACAATATTTTTGATTATATTCCAGACATTTTGAAAACCGGAAGAGTCGCTGCAGTAACTGATCGAGAGGTTTTCGCGCTTCATTTGCCGGCTCTTCGCTCTCAGTTCGAAGCACGTGGCGTTGCTTTTCATGTAATATCCGTCGATGGATCAGAGGCGGGCAAGAACCTCGATTCAGTACATGAAGTCTATGACCATCTAAATGATCTGGCCTTCACATCAGAGGATACAGTTATCGCGATCGGCGGCGGTAGTGTTCTCGATATAACAGCCTTTGCTGCAGCTACTTACCTTGGTGGTGTTGGCTACTGGCAGATACCTACAACGCTGCTTGCAATGATTGATTCATCCGTCAGCACATCCTGTCGCCTGAATTTCAGAAGCAGTAAAGATATGATAAAAATCGACGCTTGTCCTCAGGGGGTAATTATCGATCCGGAAATACTCAGTACCTTGTCTGAGAAGCAAATGGCAAACGGCTATGTTCGAATGATTCAATATGGATACCTAAGGAATCCTGAGCTGATCAATATGCTTGAAGCTTCAGAGCAAGATATATCAGAGCTGATCACTACCTCTATTAATTGCAAACTGGAGCTGATGACCAGAGATCCGTTTTTCTTATCATTTGGACAACCCTTCAGTGATGCCATCCAAGGACATTTCAGGTTCTTGAAATATACTCATGGTGAAGCTGTTGCTCTTGGAATGCTGGCTTCATCTCCATCAGAACGATTGACGGCGTTGCTTAAGAGATATAAGCTGCCTGTCAGTATAGAGGGCGTTACGTCAGACACGTTGGTACGCAGAGCGGCGAAGATTTGCCAGCTGCATGGACATCAATATCGATTCATCAGAGTACAAGCGCCTGGTCATATTCAGATCGAGTCAATTGAATCGGCTGATTACGAGAAGGTTCTTGCGCAAATGATTACTGTGATAGAAAATAAGTAAGAATTAATATAAGACCAGCAGCTGCTGGTCTTATGCAATAGTTATGTTAAAAATGGAACTGATCCGGAGGTCAGCTGCATGAGATTAGAGAATATATTAGCAAGTGCTTCTGGCAAAGATAAGCACAGAAGCTCTGCATGGACAGCTCGTTTAGTCGCGTTGGTACTTACTATTTCCCTGCTCGCAGCTATGACAGGCTGCGGCAGCGATGAGCCGGACAAGATAATAAGGCCTGCTGATTATGGTGATTATGGAAGTGACTTCGCTCATGATTTTGCGCAGGAATGGCCAAATCGTACGCCGGGATCTGTTCAAGAAAAACAAGCAGCCGAGGCAATTAAGACTGCTTTTTTGGATCTGGGATATGAACCTGAGGTCCAGGCTTTTACCTACATAGGAGCCAGCAGTGAGGTTATCAGTTCTCAGAATGTAATCGTAAGGATTCCCGGCACAGGCTTCACCGTAGCAGATGGAGAAGGTGAGACCTCAGAGGTGCGTAAAACCGTTGTCATCGGGGCTCATTACGATGTTTCTGTTACTGCTGAGCAAGCAGAAGCTGCGCGGCTTGAGCAGGAGCAGCTTGAGGAGACTACAGCAACTGAAACAGAAGCTGAGACTGTTGATGAAGATGAAGGCGAGGGCGAAGCTACAGAAACTGAGCCCGATACTTTATATACTGAAATAGAGCTGCCTATTCCTACATTGGATGAATTTGATGGTATTCACAATAACGCTTCAGGTGTTGGCGTTTTGTTGACAACGGCCAAGCAGCTGAAGAGCTTTAAGCCAGGCTACGATATAGTAATAGTCGCTTTTGGTGCAGGTTGCGATGGATTTGCTGGTTCAAGGGCTTTTACTGCCGCGCTCGAGCCGGAAGAAATTGAGAGTATCGATGTTATGTACAATGTCGATGGAATCTATGCTGGAGATAAGGTGTATGCTCATTCCGGCCAGAACTCGGTGCTAGGTACTGATCGCAAATCATACGAGAAGCGTCGTAAGCTTTACGAGGCTACCGATGTCTACTATGAAAATGAGCTTTATACGAATAATCTGTTTGCGCTTTATACGAATCAATCTGGCATCAAGGTGCCCTGGGGTGATCTGGAACGTGGTCAGACTGCTGTTTACCGGGAGTGGACGCGTAGTGAGTCAGATCACACCCCTTTTGACCAGCTTGGCATCCCGATTGTGTTTTTCCAGAGCTATGATTATGATGCAGATGTCGTTGAAAATATCAAGGAGAGCAGCAATCCCGCATTCGCTGCCACAAACGGTGTCATCACAGGAACTGCCTTCGATTCATCAGAGTATCTGTCAAGTTTATTTGAACAGAGTAAGAGCAGTACCGTATCGGTCAGAGATGAACGCACGAGCGTTGATATCCTTACAAGAAGGATCAACAATGTAGCATTCATCATAGAAGGTGCTATCAAGAAGGGACTGCATAACGCTGTAAACGAAGAGTAAAAACGAGGCTGCCTCACCGGGCAGCCTTTTTTTATCCTGGCAAAAGCCGTCTACACGCAGTACACAATTAACTTGTCGCCTTTTTGCCAGCGAAAATTAATCTTCTGAAATTCTCCAGCCCGTAAAGTGCTTACTGCTTCACCCTTCTTCTGGCAGGCAGACAGCTCAAGTGGCATCAGATCATCCGGCCAGTCAGGTGCCATCGGCATGATCAGGACTTGTCCGTTCAATATAACGCAGGCATTTATGGCTTGCTCAGGGATCAGGATTTCCAGACTGAATCTGACAGGCACTTCATTCAGGAAGGACAATTCAAGCTTACTCAGGCCGGACTGACTTCGTTCTGCGGTCTGGATCACACGTATAGCGGAATCATTAAGTTGGAAATCATAGGTCTGGCCTTGCCATGCTTCTATGCATAAGCCGGATTCACTTCCTCCATTTACAAATAGATTATTTGTTTGTTCGCTGTCATTTTTCATAATCTTCATTCTCAGCTGAAATTCTCAGCTGATCTCCTTGATATGTTTTTTGGTTTCAGTCAATTTTCACATAATCTCTTGCATGCGGCAAGCTTTGTCTTCAGCTGTGATATAATTAAGGCGGTTCAAATAGATTCGGTAGCTCCTTATCTGATAGCTTGATAAGAGCATAATTGACGTAATATGAGGTAGAAAAATGATATTTGGAATTCCTGCCTGGCTGTTTTGGCTGATCATAATGATAGCAGCGCTTGTTGTTGAGGCGCTTACCTTCAACATGACTACAATCTGGTTTGCTGCTGGTAGTCTCGCTGCAATGATCATCGCACTTTTTGGTTTACCGGTCTGGCTTCAGGTCGCAGCTATGGTCGTAATATCAGTTCTTCTGTTAATTGGCTTCATTTTAATTGTTAAGCCAAGGATGAACAGTGGAGGAGTCAGGGGTACGATTCCAACTAACGCAGACAGAATAATCGGCCAGGAAGCACTGGTAGTAATTGATATTGATCCTGTAGCTGGCAGTGGTCAGATTAAGGTGAATGGTCAGACCTGGAGCGCGGTAAGTACAAATGGCGCATATATTCAGAGTGGCCTCAAAGTTCGAGTCGCGGCTATTCAAGGTGTAAAAGCTGTAGTTGAGCCTTTCTTAACGCAACAGCAATAATATTCAACATTATTCAAGGAGGTAGACAAAATGGGCACATCATTTGTTTCAATGAGTCAGTCAGCAAATATCGGTGGTTATATCGCTGTGATCATAACCTTGGCGGTTTTGATCCTGATCCTTATCAGGAACATTAGAATTGTTCCGCAGGCAACCAATTTTATAATTGAGAGATTAGGTGCATACCACGCTACCTGGCCTGTAGGAATCCACATTAAGGTTCCGTTTATTGATCGTGTAGTCAAGGTAGTATCTCTGAAAGAGAAAGTAGCTGATTTTCAGCCACAGGCTGTTATCACAAAAGATAACGTAACCATGCAGATCGATACAGTTCTGTTTTATCAGATCGTCGATCCTAAGCTATACGCATATGGCATTGAGAACCCTATCATGGCGATTGAAAATCTGTCTGCGACAACTCTTAGAAATATTATTGGTGATCTTGAGCTTGATCAAACATTGACATCACGTGATCTGATCAACACAAGAATGCGGGTCATACTTGATGAAGCTACTGATCCCTGGGGTATCAAGGTTAATCGTGTAGAGCTTAAGAATATTATTCCGCCTAAGGAAATTCAGATAGCAATGGAACGTCAGATGAAGGCGGAGCGAGAGAAGCGTGAAAACATTCTACGTTCAGAAGGTGAGAAGGAAGCAGCGATCAGAGTTGCAGAGGGCGAGAAGCGTGCTGCGATTCTCCGTGCCGAGGCTAAGCGTGAATCACAGATTAGGGAGGCTGAGGGTCAGGCAGAGGCTATCCTCAAGGTTCAGGAAGCAACAGCCAGAGGATTACAGATGATCAAGGATGTCGGGGCTGATCAGAGTCTGATCGCCATAAAGAGCTTGGAGACACTTGCTCAGGTTTCTAATGGCAGAGCTACCAAGATAATCATCCCTTCTGAGCTTCAGAGTCTAGCTGGACTGGCCGTGTCTTTGAAGGAAGTAATGAACACAGATGATATCAAGGATCAGGCCGAGGTGATATAATTTGCTGCTGGGGATCCATCTTAAGCATTTTGGTGTTTTATTTAACACGCAGTTTGGCTTGTCGGCTCAGAGGCTGAAGAATCAGCTTCTGGCTGGCACTGCTCCGGATGATATCACAGGTGGCATTCAGCCGTTAACAGGCTTGATCGGCCGTAACAGCACCGGCAAGAGCGCTTTGTTTGAGGCTCTGGGATTCATTTCCGACTGCATGCATCACGGCGTGCAGTTTGCTTCAACGCATAAGGGCCGAGGTGGGTTTGCCAGACTTAGTACTCTGGGCAGACATCATGAAATATCATTCGATCTTGTTATGTGGTACCAAAGCAAAAACAGCTATCTGCGCTACATTCTTACAATTGGCAGTGACAGCCATCACAGACCATACATAACTGAAGAAAAAGTAACAAGGATTATCGCTGATGATTCAATAAGTGGATATTCAGAGAGTATACTGCTTGAACTCAAGCAGGGTGAAGGCAGGATACTAGAGGACGGAGTGCTGGTTGAAACAGGTGTTTCTGATCAGAAGTTTCCGGCTCTTTCAGTATATGGCTCTATCAGGCGATACCCTGAGTTGAGTTTTCTGAACAATCAGCTTCAACGGTGGTATTTATGCAGTCCGGAAAACCGTGAGGCCGGTTTCGTGTCTGGCGAATCTGGTGGACATAAGCATCTGAATGAGAGCTGTGACAATATTCGCAATGTGCTTGAGTTTTATCGTAATGAGCATCAGGATGAATACCACAAAATGATGAAAAAAATCTCTCGGCATATCCCTGATGGTAAACGAATAGATGACGCTTTTCTTGATGGTGAGGTTACATCAGGCAGTCTTAGACTCTTTACATATTTACTGCTGCTCGAGGACCCGCGTCCCAGACCTCTGATCTGCTTTGAGGAGCCGGATAGTGGTCTTTATCACGACATGGTTGATATTCTGGCATTTGAAATGAGAGATTATACTCTGAGAAATCCTGGCTGTCAGATAATGTTTACAACACATAACCCATATATTCTTGAGTCTCTCAGGCCAGAGGAGGTATGGGTGTTTGAACGGCCTGCAGGCGGCGGCAGAACTCAGGATGAGCATTACATGACACATGCCCGCTGCGTAGGGGCTGATCCGCTTGTAGAGGCTATGTATAAACAAGGTGTAGGTATGGGTTCTATGTGGTATGGCGGCCATTTTGATAAGGACGTCGAAAACAACATGGATAAATCAGAAGAGGGCAATGGGAATCAGTCTGAGAGGGAGCCAGAGGTATAAATGCATATAGAAGTACTATGTGAAGACAAGTCCGGCTCTATTGTTCTTGAACATATTACCGCTAAATTTCTGCAGGATAATGATTTCGACTGCTCTTATGAAATCAGACCTCATCGCGGCAAGGGCAGAATGCCGCAAAATTTCATGATCAAACCGGCTCGTTTTGCCAGTGGTCTAATGGATCTGCTCCCGGCAAAAGTCAGAGCTTATGCCGAGATATACGATCCGACTGAATTGGTTCTGGTGGTCGTTATGGATTCAGATGACGATCCATATGACAAGATATATACAGAATTAGAGCGCGTCCTGCAAAAATTTGGCCGTAAACTGCCTTATGTAATTGGTGTATCCGTAGAAGAAATGGAGTCCTGGCTGCTTGGAGACAGACAAGCTGTATTATCAGCTTACCCACAAGCTAGAATAACAGTTATAGATAATTATGAACAGGATAGTGTTTGTGGTACCTGGGAGGTTCTGGCGAGAGCCATTTATGGCAATAGCGCCGAACGCTTAATAAAAATTGGCTATCCAGCTATTGGCCAATACAAATATGAGTGGGCCAGCACTATAAGCCCTTATCTTAAAATTTATGAGAACAAGTCGCCAAGCTTCAGACGTTTTATTAAGCAGCTTACCCGGATAATGGCAAAAAATGGAGCTGGTATATGAACAGTGTAAGTGCAGACGCTGTCTATATTCATGTCCCATTTTGTGTGCGCAAGTGTGGATATTGTGATTTTTATTCATTAGCTGGGAATCAAAAACTGATTCCTGATTATATAGCTGCCCTGAAAAATGAAATCAGAGCAGCAGCTAGTCTTGGCAAACCTTCTAAAGGACAGCTTTTGCGTTCGATCTATTTTGGCGGAGGCACTCCAAACCTGCTGCCATCTGAGAAAATTGGAGAAGTCATTGAGCTTATAGATGATCATATCGGGCTTGCAGAAGACTGTGAAATAACACTCGAGGCAAATCCAGAAACCTTAGATCAATATAAAATAAACCATCTTGCAGATTTCGGCATTAACAGACTTAGTGTGGGATTACAAGCTGTTCAGAATAATTTACTGAAGAATATCGGGCGAATGCATACAGCAGAGGATTTCAAAAACGCTGTATTATTTGCGTCTGAAGCAGGCATTGACAATATAAGCGCCGATCTTATGCTTGGCCTTCCCGGCCAATCGATCGAGGATCTGGATGAATCGATTAGCTATGTATTAAGCCTGCCAATAAAGCATGTATCCTGCTATTCCTTAATAATTGAGCCTGATACTCCTTTTTTCGATATGTACTCAAACAACACTGAGCTTCTGCCAGATGATGAGATGGAAAGAAAAATGTATCATCATATGATCAAGCGTCTTGCTGCTGCCGGAATGCCGTTATATGAGATCAGCAATGCTGCCGTCCCTGGTTACGAGAGTCGTCATAATTTAGTTTATTGGCACGCTCGCGAGTATTATGGATTCGGACCGTCGGCGCATAGCTATCTTGCTGGCGTACGTCGCGGTAATCCCGGTGATATTCATAAGTATATCAACACATGGAAGATTGAGAATCAGCCTTTTGCCGGTGCGATAGAGCTTGAACGCGTCGATGAGACTTCAATGCAGAGAGAGATGCTTATGCTAGGGCTGAGATTGCTTGATGGTGTGAGCTTCGCACAATTCCGTGAACGCTTCGGTACTGATATGAAGCAAATCTTCAACTGCCAGCTGCAGATGCTTGAACAGAAGGATCTGATATATATAGATGAAAAAAGTGTGCGCCTGAGTGAGAAAGGTCTTGATTTTGCTAATCAGGTCTTCATGGAATTTGTTTGAATAATTATATCTTTGACTATAGTTGACGTTCATTAAGAATTCACATATGTGTCACTTTTGAGCCTGAATGTCGATTGACATATTTGGTCTGTGGTGATAAATTATCTTTAGCACTCACGTAGGTTGAGTGCTAATTTTGAGAAAAGGGGTGAGTCGCTTGGGTCTGAATGATAGAAAAAATCAGATTTTGAAGGCAGTTGTCGATGACTATATCGGTACTGCTGAGCCTGTAGGCTCTAAAAGTCTGGTCAGCAAGTACAATTTTCATGTCAGTCCGGCGACCATTCGAAATGAGATGGCAGAGCTCGAGGAGCTTGGCTATCTGGAGCAACCGCATACTTCTGCAGGACGTATCCCATCTGACAAGGGTTATCGCGCCTACGTTGATCATCTTCTGCATGTAGATGAGCTACCGCGATCTGAAGCTGATAAGATACGCAATTATCTGAGAGATAATATGGATGAGGTTACTCAGCTTATTCGCAAGGCAGCCGCTGTGCTGTCAGAGAAAACTGACTACACTTCACTTGTTTTATCACCGCAGTATAAACGTAGTCATCTTAAACAGATCAAGATGCTGATGATTGAGCCGGGTAGGGCTCTTGTGGTGGTTGTTTTATCTGCAGGCGTAGTCAAGGACAGACTAGTTAGAATACCGGAAATGCTTGATGCCGGTCAGCTTATGCAAATAGCTGCGGCAATTGAGGACGGACTATCGGGTATGACACTTGATGATATTACCTTAGTAACAGTTGCAGCGGCGGCCAGACAGACACCGCTGCCGGAATCGCTGTTGAATCAGGTAATGTATGAGGCCTATTTATCGATTAAGCAGGCAGATCATCTTGATCTGTATCTTGACGGCAGTCATAGAATGCTCGCGCAACCAGAGTTTCAGGATGTCCGCAAGGCACATGATTTTTTGGAAACGTTAAACAGGGATAAACTGATTGCTGGCTATATGAACGAACTGAAGGAACATGATGATCTTGTAGATGATGATATGGATCTTTCTGATGAGGGAAATGCTCATGTGAAAAAAAACAGGTTAGACGATCCGGCCTATATGGTAAGAATTGGTCAGGAGATAATGCTTGATGGCCTGCAGGATTGCAGCTTCATAACCACAAGCTACAAGATAGGCGACACTGTTGCCGGCAGAATCGGTGTTATTGGGCCAAGAAGAATGGAGTACGGTAAGGTTATTTCACATATAAATTTTGTGAAGATGACAGTTAACGAACAGATAAAGAGACTAGCTAACGGAGAGAACAGAATGGAGGAGCAGAATAGATGAAGAAGAAACATGATGCTGCCGGGCAGATGCCCGATGAAGCAATGCAGCCGGAGGATCCAATCGAAGTCGTTCAGGACATCATTGATGAAGAAAATGTGATTGAAAATGAAGTATCTGAAGCTTCTGAATCTGAAGAACTGGAAAAGAAGCTTGCTGACAAGGAGCAGGAGCTACAGGAGACTAGTCAGAAATATCTGAGATTGGCAGCTGAATACGATAATTTCCGCAAGAGAACGCAGAAGGAAAAGCAAGCATTATACGCTGATTCAATTACCTCAGTGGTTAAGGAATGGTTGCCGGTTCTTGATAATCTGGACAGAGCGGCTCAACTGGTAGAGAATACACAATCGCCTGAAGCGATTAAGATCGCTGAGGGGTTGACGATGGTACTCAAGCAGGCTTGTGATGTAATGGAAAAGCTGGGTGTTAGTGAGATCGATTGTTTGAACGCTGAGTTTGATCCAAATCTGCACGACGCGGTCATGCATATTGAGGATGATAACTATGGTCCGTCGACAATTGTTGAAGTGCTTCAGAAGGGCTATCAACGCGGGGATTCTGTCATACGCCACAGCATAGTCAAGGTTGCGAACTAGTTTGCTGCCAATTGAGTGAACAGATATATAAGCAGAGATGCTTGATATAAATAATAAATACTTATGGAAATATAATGCTTGCAGCATCGCATAGATGGTGTAAGACATCAGCTAGGAGGAAAAATTATGGGAAAAATCATAGGAATCGATTTAGGTACAACTAATTCATGCGTTGCTGTTATCGAAGGTGGCGAGCCTACAGTTATCGCAAATGCCGAAGGTAATCGTACGACCCCTTCAGTTGTTGCCTTTTCCAAGTCAGGAGAGAGACTTGTCGGACAGGTTGCGAAGCGTCAAGCGGTAACGAATCCTGATCGTACAATATCTTCAATTAAGAGAGAAATGGGTACAAATCATAAGGTTACGATCGATGATAAGACCTTCTCACCTCAGGAAATATCCGCTATGGTGCTTCAGAAGATGAAAACGGATGCTGAGGCTTACCTTGGTGAGACTGTGACTCAGGCTGTTATAACAGTTCCTGCTTACTTCAGTGACTCACAGCGGCAGGCTACAAAGGATGCAGGTAAGATAGCAGGACTTGAGGTTTTAAGAATTATCAATGAACCTACGGCTGCCGCTCTTGCATATGGACTTGATAAAGAAGAAACAGATCAGATGATTCTCGTTTTCGATCTCGGTGGAGGCACATTCGACGTATCCATCCTGGAGATTGGTGATGGTGTTTTTGAGGTTAAGGCCACCAACGGTAACAATCGTCTCGGTGGTGATGATTTCGATCAGAAGGTCGTTGACTGGATGGTTGATGAGTTCAAGAAGTCAGAGGGCGTTGATATCAGAACTGATAAAATGGCAATGCAGAGACTGCGTGAAGCAGCTGAGAAGGCAAAAATCGAATTATCAGGAGTTAGCTCGACAAATATCAACCTGCCTTATATTACTGCTGACGCAAATGGTCCCAAGCATCTTGATATGACATTGACAAGAGCAAAATTCGACGAGCTTACAGCTGATCTGGTTGAGAAGTCAATGGAGCCTGTGCGTAAGGCTATGGCGGATGCAGGACTTAAGCCTCAGGATATTGAGAAGATCCTTCTAGTTGGCGGTTCTACCAGAATACCTGCAGTCCAGGATGCCGTTAAGAAGTATTTCGGCAAGGATCCATTCAAAGGTATTAATCCGGATGAATGTGTTGCTCTTGGTGCTGCAATTCAGGCTGCTGTTCTCTCAGGTGATGTAACAGATCTGCTGTTGCTTGACGTTACACCTCTCTCTCTTGGTATCGAAACAATGGGTGGCGTCATGACCAAGCTGATTGAGCGCAATACAACGATCCCGGCTAAGAAGAGCCAGGTGTTCTCAACAGCCGCTGACAGTCAGACGCAGGTTGAGGTCCATGTTCTTCAGGGTGAGCGCGAAATGGCTCAGTACAATAAATCACTCGGCAGGTTCATCCTGGATGGAATCGCACCTGCGCCGCGCGGTGTACCACAGATCGAGGTTACATTTGATATCGACGCTAACGGTATCGTTAATGTTTCAGCCAAGGATAAAGGTACAAACAGAGAGCAGCATATCACCATCACAGCTTCAACCAATCTAAGCGATGATGAAATAGATAAGGCTGTTAAGGAAGCAGAGCAGTTTGCCGCTGATGATAAGAAGAAAAAGGAAGAAGTAGAGACCAGAAATGGAGCAGACTCAGCTGTTTATCAGGCTGAAAAGACTCTTAAGGAGCTTGAGGACAAAATTGACGCATCTGATCGTGCTCCTGTTGAGGAAGCGATCGCGAAGCTCAAGGAAACCATGAAGGGCAATGATATCGAGGCCATCAAGGCTGACACAGATGCTCTGCAGCAGGCCTTCTATAAGATCAGCGAAAAGCTTTATCAGCAGCAGGGAGGACAGCCAGGTGCTGAGGGACCTCAGGCAGGTCCTGACTTCGGTGGTGACGCTGCTGGTGGCACCTATGACGCAGATTTCAAAGATGCCGGTGGCGATCAGTAAGTGATAACTGTCGCCCGAAATTGATCGATCCCGGCAAACCCCGTCCCGCCAATCAGGCGGGCGGGTTTTGTCTGTTCATGAAGGAGGAGGCAGAAGGTGCCTGACAAGAGAGATTATTATGAGGTTCTAGGCGTTTCCAAGAACGCTTCAGAGGATGAACTCAAAAAGGCTTATAGAAAACTGGCGAAGAAATACCATCCCGACCTGAACCCTGGAGATAAGGAAGCAGAGTCGAAATTCAAGGAAGCTAATGAAGCATATGCTGTATTAAGCGATGCGGAGAAGCGTAAAAACTATGATCAGTACGGTCATGCCGGTGTTGACGGACAAGGTTTCGGTGGTTTTGGCGGAGCAGGGTTCGATATTGATCTGGATGATTTGTTCGGATCATTCTTCGGCGGCGGCTTCGGCGGCAGTCGTCAGCGACGTAATGGCCCTCAGCGAGGTGCCAATCTTAAGTACCGCATGAATCTTGATTTCATGGAGGCTGCTTTTGGCGTTGAACGTGAAATCAGCATTAAGAAAGAGGATCTTTGCGACACTTGTCATGGTACAGGTACAAGAGATGGTTCAGCACCGGACCAGTGCTCTACCTGTCATGGTACCGGTCAGGTAAATCAGCGACAACAGACAATGTTCGGAGCTGTTATGACTTCGCGTCCATGTCCCACCTGTGGTGGTAAAGGAACTGTCGTCAAGGACCCGTGCAACAGCTGTGGCGGTAATGGCAGAGTACAGAAAACCAAATCTTTGTCCGTGAAAGTACCTGCTGGCATCAACGAGGGTGAAATGTTAACTGCTCGTGGTGAAGGTGAACCGGGAAGCAATGGCGGACCCTATGGTGATCTATATATCGAGATACATATCAGACCACATCCTGTTTTTACTCGTGAGGGATACCACACATATTGCGAGGTTCCAATAACCTTCGCACAGGCAGCAATCGGTGCGGAGATAGAGGTTCCGACTATAGATGGTCCTTACAAGCACAGCCTCAAGGAGGGTACTCAGCCTGGAGACATATTTACGATCAAAGGCAAGGGCATACCTTACATTAATCGTTCAAATATGCGAGGAGACCATCGATTCAAGGTTATTCTAGAGGTTCCTTCACACTTAAGCGATGAGCAGAAGGATTTACTCAAGAAATTTGAGGATACCTGCACAGAGAAAAACTACCAGAAACGTACAGGCTTCTTCAGCAAGCTGAAGGATCTATTTAAATAGAAAGCGCTACGGCGAGAGCAGAGGACATATAATTGCATTGGCTGGAATATAGTATTGAAACAACACACGAGGCTGCTGAGGTTATTACTGACTTTCTTTCTTCCTTGGGCGCTGATGGTGTTCAGGTTGAGGATGCCGAGGAAATCAAAGAGATATTGTCAGCGCCGGACAGCCTGACATATGCTGATGATGATTTCATGAATAATCTTGACCCGGTTGTTCATATCAAAGCCTTTTTTGCCAGATTTGAGCAAGGTGTAAGGCGAAATATTGATATCAGCATGACGGCTGCCGGACTATATGATGATGCTCCTAAGACATATGTAAGTGAGTTGGCTATTGAGTCAATAATCAGAGAAAAGCTTTCTGGTATAGGGGAGTTTCTGGATGTGGGCAGAGGATTTGTCGGTTATCGTGAGATACAGGAGGATGACTGGTCTGATGGTTGGAAGAAATACTACGAGACGCTTCATCTGACTGAGCGTCTTGTAATTAACCCAAGCTGGATCGAGTATGAGCCTGCAGAGGGTGAGATCGTAATTGAACTTGACCCCGGCTCGGCTTTTGGTACAGGCACACATGAAACCACTGCGCTATGTGCTTCTCTACTTGATAGGCTGCTTGAACCACAGCATAGTGTTCTCGATTTGGGAACCGGCAGCGGTATACTGGCTATAATTGCTTCCAAGCTCGGATGCAGAGATGTTGAGGCTATCGATATTGATCAGATGGCTGTCGAAGTTGCATTGAATAACGCTGCTGCAAACCAGGCAGATATCAGGTGTCATGCCGGCGAGCTCATAGATGCTTATAAACCTCAATATGATATTATTGTCGCCAATATTATTGCCGATATCATAAGCAGTCTGTCGTCTGATTTCCCTAAATATATGAATGAGAATTCGGTTCTTATTGTATCAGGAATCATTAATGACAAGGCGGAAGCTGTTAGAGAGAGTCTGAGAATCGCTGGTTTGAGATTGATAGAAGAGCAGGACAGCAATGACTGGCATGCTATGGTCTGGCAACGATAATAGTCTACAAGCATAGATTAGGATCAACTTATGAGCTTTTATTATTCCAACGCGACCTCTGTCTATGATAATATTAGCTCATACAAAAAGGGTGATGTTTTGACTTCATAACCTACATCAAAAGGAAGAGAGGTGTGTGCTATGATCGATGTAACAGCAATAGGGGAGCTTCTGATAGATTTTACTCCCATTGGTCAATCCGCGCAGAACAATCCAATATTTGAGCAAAATCCAGGTGGTGCGCCTGCGAACGTTTTAGCGTGCCTTAGCAAGCTGGGCAGAAAAACAGCCTTCATTGGCAAAGTAGGTGCGGATCAGTTTGGAGTAGCGCTGAAACAAACACTTAAGCAGGTCGGAGTATCCATTGATGGACTAATTATTGGCGAGGGTTGTCATACTACCCTGGCTTTTGTTCATCTTAGTGATTCTGGCGATCGTTCATTTTCTTTTTACCGTGATCCCGGCGCCGATTTGCTTCTGACACCAGAAGAGGTAAACAAACAACTGATAGACGAGTGCAAGATTTTCCATTTTGGTTCAGTATCAATGACCGGAGAACCGTCAAGATCAGCAACGCTCTCAGCTGTTAAATATGCAAGGGAGCAAGGCCGTATAATTTCCTATGACCCAAATTTAAGAATGAGACTATGGTCATCTGAGTCAGAAGCAAAAGAGGTTATTCTGGGCGCGATGCCTTACGCTGATATCCTGAAGATATCAGAAGAAGAGCTGCTTTTTTTGACAGGTGAAAAGGATCTTCAGAAGGGCAGCAGATTTCTGCGGGATACCTATGGCCTTAAGCTTATTCTAATAACTCTGGGACCAGACGGCGCCTATGCTTCAAGTAAAATAGCACAAGCCCAGGCTCCGGCATATGCAGTGAAAACAGTTGATACAACAGGTGCCGGCGATTCCTTTACAGGGGGGTTCCTTTACTGTCTGCTGCAATCTGGTAAAACACCAGAGGGCTTGTCCGAGAATGATCTCAAGGAATTTCTTGCATTTGGCAACGCGGTAGGTTCGTTGACTACGACCAATAAGGGCGCTATTCCCGCTCTGCCTACTCTCGATCAAGTAAGAGAATGCCAAAAAAATGTGCCTTTTGAAAATTCAAAACTTTAATTAATTAGACCGCGATTTGCCGAAATGGACAAAAATGTAGCTATGTTCACGTGATTATAAGTGTCATACCATGCTATGGTCAGTTGATTAAGCACAATAATATAAAATATCATTGTCAATATGCACAAAAATGCTGACATATTGTATCGAGGCAGTACCGCTTGAAGCGGACTGCCTTTTCATTTATAATACGGCTGAACATCTTTACAAACGTTTACGAAGATGCGGGGAGGATACCACGATGCCGAAAAAACTTAAGGCCAGTGAAATGAATAAATGCATTGGCTGCTTCACTTGTATGAATATCTGTTCAATTGTTAATAAGCAGAATCATTCATTGTCCAAGAGTGCGATCAAGGTTAGAACCAGCGGTGGCATGACAGGAAGATTTGTTGCTGTAGTCTGTATTGCCTGCAAGGATCCTGCCTGTATGGAGGCATGTCCGAGCGGCGCGCTTGAGAAGCTGCCCGGTGGTGGAGTCATACTTAAACCAGAGAAATGTATTGGCTGCAGAAAATGCGAGAAGGCTTGCATCATGCAGGCAGTATTTTTTGATGAAGAAACTAATACACCGATCATCTGTAGACATTGTGGTTCCTGTGCTCGTTTCTGCCCGCATCAATGCTTAAATATGGTGGAGGTAAGTGCCGAATGATTCACGAGAAATTTATGAGAATTCTTTATGTTGATCTTGGTACTGGGAAGATCAGAATTTCACAGCGTGAGGATCTTATGCCTTATCTTGGTGGGGTTGGTCTGGCCAGCAAGCTGCTTGAGGAATCAATGCATCCGGAGCTTGATGCCTGTCATGAAGATCAGCCGATCATTTTCGCTATAGGTGCGGGAACCTGGTTATTTCCGGTGCTGACAAAAACAGTTGCTATGTTCAGATCGCCTCTGACCAATGAGCTTGGTGAGAGCTATGCCGGAGGCAGACTGGCAATGACTATGCTGATGGCCGGATATGACGCGATCGTATTGGTCGGGAAGGCTGCTAAGCCTGTTTATTTGCAGGTTTCCAACAATGATGTCGCACTTAAAGACGCCCGGGCGATGTGGGGATTAAATAGTGAGGATGCCGGCCGTGCTATTCGTGAGCGCGAAACAGGCGGCGGCAAACGCAGTATTATCCGTATCGGACCAGCAGGCGAAAATAATGTGGCTTTTGCCAGTGTATGTGTTGACAGCTACAGACATTTCGGCAGACTTGGCCTTGGTGCTGTTATGGGCAGTAAGAATCTCAAAGCTATTTCCGTGCTGGGCGAACGCTCGATGCACATAACTGATACGCCTAAGTATTTCAAGGTATACCAGAAGATCTATAAAAAATGCACCAGCACAGATATGATGTCCAAATATCATGATGCTGGTACTCCGATAAATGTTGAACCTCTTAATGCTTCCGGCGGCTTGCCTACGCTTAATATGCAGAGCGGCAGGTTCGAGAACGTCAGTGACATATCCGGTGAGGCCTTTGCTAAGAAGAATCTGGTCAGGAAGCTTGCCTGTACCGGCTGTCCTGTTGGCTGTATTCATATCGGAATGTACAGAAGAGAGTTTGACAAGGGACATGAATATGAAGC
>CAZSLR010000002.1:28690-32968 GCA_964607635.1 uncultured Oscillospiraceae bacterium | reverse complement strand
GCTGAATATGCCTGCTGCAGCCTATGACGAAGAAGCATGCAGCAAAACCGGGATCTATATTGACCCCGGTCATGAGCTTTTCGGTAAATTTATCAGAGGGATTATATAAAAATGGAGGCTGTTATTTGAGTTCAACTATTGTTACGCCACTATCTCCTTCGCCATATGCTGCCAATCTATAGGACGCTACTCTGCTGTCCTGACGTAGCATTTGGTGAACGGCGGTTCGTAGTACACCGGTCCCCTTGCCGTGTACAACTCGAAGCTGATGCAAACCCGATAACACTGCCTGATCCATAAAATGATCAAGGTTGCTTCTGGCTTCTTCTGATGTCTGTCCCAGCAGCTTGATTTCCGTTGACTGATTCATTTTTGCCTGCATTGTAAGACTGTCCGCAGAAGTCTTAGTTCTTTTTCTGCCTGCGGCTTGATTGCTACCAGGACTGCTCTTTTTTACTTTGGAACTTAAGGAAGTTGCCGCTCCGTCGAAGCTGTTGCTCTTCAGCAGATCCTCAGGCTCGGCGGCTCTGAGCGCTTTGATATCAACCTTCAGCTTCATAGCACCTGACTGGATCAGGCATTGGCCCTTGCCATCCGGCTCAGCAGCCAGCTTACCAACTATATCAAGATGAGGTACATAATAAGTCTCCCCAAGCTTGATCTGATTTGGCTTAAGAGGCTTACCGGCAGCTGCCTTAAGCGTTGCAGAACCTATTTGGCCTTCAATTCGGCCTCGGCTGCTTCTGATCTGCTGTCGTGTTTGCGTGGCCAGCTGATGCTGATGAATTGAGTTCTGTGATTTCATTTTTTGCTTGAGATCATTTATCTGATCCTGTATCTCTTCCTCGGCATCCTGGTAGAGCTGTCTTGCGTCCTCGCGCGCCTTCTGCAGGATCTCCTTCTTCTTCTCACGTAACGCTTGATGCTCTTCTGCTAATTGCTCACGCAGCTGGCGTGACTCCTGGTGCAGCCGTTCTGATTCCTCGCGCAGTCTGTCAGCCTCAGAGCGGCTGCGTTCAATAGACTGCACCAGATCCTCAAACCTAAGCCCTTCCTCTGACATCAAAGATTTTGCCTTGTCTATTATTTCCGGCATTAGTCCTAAACGCTGGGAAATAGCAAAAGCGTTGCTGACTCCTGGTACGCCAATCAAAAGTTTATAAGTGGGTCTGAGAGTTTCAGTATCGAATTCACAACAAGCGTTCTCAACATCCGGAGTATGAATAGCATATCCCTTGAGCTCTTTATAATGTGTAGTCGCCACAGTCAGGCAGCCCCGTGTATGTAAGTAGTCAAGAATTGAGATGGCTAATGCAGCGCCCTCTGAAGGATCTGTACCTGAGCCTAGTTCATCAACCAATACAAGAGTTCCCGGTCTGGCTTGAGATGTGATTCTTATCAGCTGCTTGAGGTGCGATGAAAAGGTACTCAGGTCTTGCTCAATTGACTGCTCATCTCCGATATCAGCCAGAACCTGATCAAAAATCGCAATCTCTGATTTTTCACGTGCAGGCAGCTGCAGACCGGACATCGCCATAAGTGTAAAAAGGCCGCATGTTTTTAGTGTTACTGTTTTACCACCTGTGTTCGGTCCGGTAATCACCAGCGTATGAAAATTAATGCCTAACTCGATATCGATCGGCACGACACGATCCGAAGGTATCAATGGGTGTCTGGCAGCCTTGAGCCTAATTCTACCCTCAGTGTTTATGATCGGCGGCATCGCCTTCATTTTCAGGGCAAGCCTTGCTCGTGCCATGATAAAATCAAGCTCAGCAAGAATTCTGGCATTAGCGAGCAGAGCATCAGCATCATCTGATACCATGCCTGACAGCTCTTGAAGAATCCTCTCAATTTCATCTCTTTCACGACTCATCAGCTCTCTGATCTTGTTGTTAAGCTCAACGACTGCCATTGGCTCAACGAACAGTGTAGCTCCGCTTGACGATGTATCATGAACGATACCCTGAATATCTCCTCTGTGGTCGGCTTTTACCGGGACGACATATCGGTCTGATCTTAATGTAACAAGCTGATCCTGGAGTGAATGGGCATTATTGCGAATTATTCTGGCCAGTTGTTCCTTAACATCCTGCTGCGTATCTCTGATACGGCGGCGAATATTGTAGAGCTCTGAGCTGGCCCTGTCATGTAGCTCATCCTCACCTGCGATACATTCGTCCAATCTGACTAATAGTGGTCTGAGTGCTGTCAATTGTCTGATGCGGTCATATATCAGCCAGGGCTGTTCATCTGATTGGCTGATGTCCTCCGGCAGCTGTGCTCGAACTCGTGCCGTTGCTCTAAGAAACGAAGCGATTCTAAGCAGCTCTGTGGTACCAAGTACTGAGCCGGTTCGGGTCCTGTCGACAGATGGAGATATCTCACTTATGCCAGACAGGGGTAATAATCCACGTTCAAAAATAACCTTAACCGCTTGATCGGTTTCCTGTTGCAAAAGTATGACCTCATCATAATTATCTGAAGGTCTTAGTTCCTCGCACTGCTTGCGACCGGGAGCTGTTTGCGCGAGCTCGGTAAGCTCTACCAGGATTTTATCGTATTCAAGTGTAATTAGAGTTTTATTATCTATCATGTTTTTCTTTCCAAAGCTTAATGTATGCCAGTCCATATACAACGTATGAAATCAGGGACCAAAGGATAGGTGGTATGAAGATCACACCAGCCAGCCATTCAGGCTTGGCAGGTATCCAGAACAAGGCAGCGAAGGCCGCAACAAATAGTACAGTAGTAATTTTGCCATGCCATTTGGCGTATACGACCTCATCGTTTTTTTTGTAGATCAGCGCACTGCCGGCTATCATCATCAGCTCTCTTACAGCCAGAGTGATCGGCACCCATAGCGGGAGCCTGCCGGTAGCGAACATTGAAAAAGCCAGAGTCAGCTGAAATATTTTATCCACAAGAGGATCAAACAGCTTGCCGAAATCCGATGTTTGATTGAAATTTCTAGCTATATACCCATCCAGCAGATCTGTAAGCCAGATTGCCAGAAAAAACACAAATGACAGGAGACGATAATCATCTCCTGCACTTATGAACCAAGCCATTACAGGAATCGCCAGGAATCGCAGTAATGTAAGAAAATTAGGTATTGTCGCTTCAAATTTCAGTCTCATGGAGCTATTTTGACATATCATCTGACTGAACGCAAGAAAAAACTCTTATCCTGATATTGACTGATTCTCAGATAGCAAGTATCTTCGCGCGATCAAGTTCTTCCTGGCTGATGGTCTTAGTAGCTTTGAGTGCATCCTCGATATCGATATCTATGATTTCTCCAGCCTTATAGGCAATAACTCTGTTGTATCTGTTCTGCTGCAGGCACTCAATTGCTCGAACACCCATCATACTGGCCATATGCCTGTCTCTGACTGTAGGACTGCCACCGCGCTGCAAGTGCCCGAGAATGGTCGGTCTTGATTCAATGCCTGTGGCAGCTTCAATTCTCTGCGCGATATCAGTTGCGCTGCCGGCACCTTCAGCAACAATAACAATATAATGCTTCTTGCCTTGATTTCTTCCCTGAAGCATCATCTTGATCACATCTCGATCAAAATCACTCTCACGTTCAGGTATCAGAACAACTTCCGCACCGGTTGAAATGCTTACGTTAAGTGCTATATATCCTGCATGGCGGCCCATGACCTCAATAACACTGCAGCGCTCATGTGAGGATGCGGTGTCACGGAGCTTATCAATCGCCTCCATCGCGGTATTCATTGCAGTATCGAAACCGATCGTATAATCAGAGCAGGCAATATCGTTGTCAATAGTTCCTGGTATACCAATAACTGGAAGACCCTTGCGTGCTAGATCGAGCGCACCCCTGAATGTACCATCACCGCCGATCGTTACCACCGCGTCAATATTAAATATGCGACACATTTCAATTGCTTTGTCTACTCCCTCAGGCGTATTGAAGGTTTTACTTCTGGCCGTCATGAGAAAAGTCCCGCCTCGTTGTAACGTCTCGGATACTGAACGGCTATTAAGCTCCTCAATATCACCACGCCAGAGTCCATGATAGCCCCGGCGAACACCAAAAACACGATAGCCGTAATATATGCCGCTGCGAACGACCGCACGAATCGCGGCGTTCATTCCCGGGGCATCGCCGCCACTGGTCAAAATGCCAATATTGCGGATTATTTTTTCTTCACTCATGATATATCTCCTTGCGCTTTTGCTTAATCATCATTTAGATTTCTCCAGTTATTATAACAGGCTGATATTTTTAGCGCCATATCTGGCAGC
>CAZSLR010000002.1:22762-28590 GCA_964607635.1 uncultured Oscillospiraceae bacterium | reverse complement strand
TCTTATTTTCAGTCATCCTGCTATTGTACGTCCTAGTGGTCTCATTGCCATTTACACGGTTGTGCTTACTGCCGTTCTTGCTAAAGCCACCTTGACCAAAACCGCGGAAGTTATCAGGCAGTCTGCGCATATCAGCAGTCAGCTCCGCGATCTGCTCAGCCTTCAGCTTGGGTGGTTCATCCTCTCTTAAGCTCAATTTGCCGCTTATAAGAATGATTTTACCCTCCTCGAGCAGTGGAGCGAAATTCCTGTATACCGCTGGGAAAACAATTACTTCATATGAGCCTGATAGATCCTCGACCTGAACGAAACTCATCGTATCATTATTTCTTGTCAGCTTCTTACGATTAGATAGTACTATTCCAGCCATAATCACATGCATTTCATCTCTGATAGCGCTTCGCATTGAATGATCAGAATGCGCTTCGACCAAACGGTCATCAGAATTCTCATTCACTACGGCAAAAGCACTGCTATCGATCGTTGTAAGTAGTTTGGCTGCCTCTCTTCGTTCATCAAGCGGGTGGCCTGTAACATAGAGTCCGAGCATCTCCTTCTCCATTGCCAGAAGCTCCATATGTGAAAACTCACGCAGATCTGGATATACAGGCTCAGCCGGGGCCGGTACATTATCAGCACTGCCAATTTCAAATAAGCTCAGCTGGCCCTCCATACTGCTTTTTCTAGCAGCGGCAAGCTGATTAAGGAAGGGCTCAATCGCAGCGATCATTTTGACTCTTGGTACTTTGAATGAATCAAGCGCTGAAGATCGTATCAGGCTCTCAATCATTTTTTTATTAAGATCTGAAACACTTAGTCTTCGTAGAAAATCACCAAAGCTGGCGAATGGCCCGTCCTGATCGCGCAGCTCGATCAATTGTCTGATCGCCCCAGCTCCGACATTTTTGACTGCAGCCAGTGAAAAGCGGATCGCACCATTTTCTGGCATGAATCTGGCATAGCTGCGATTAATATCAGGCGGCAGAACCTCGATCCCCATTTTGCGACAGGCACTGACATAATTCGCGGCCTGAGATAAGCTTCCTAAATAGCTATTCAGCATCGCGGCCATAAACTCAACCGGATAATAATATTTGAGCCACGCCGTATAATACGCAACAACAGCATAGGCAGCAGCATGTGATTTGTTGAAGGCATAACCGGCAAAAGCCATAACATCGTCAAATATCTTTTCTGCCGTCTGCAAGCTTACGCCATTGGCGATAGCTCCGGCAACAGGTCTGCCCTTCTCATCCTCGCCGCCATGCAAAAACAAACGACGATATCTGGCCAGCTCATCTGGCTTCTTCTTGGACATCGCCCTGCGGACATTATCAGATTGCCCCATAGAGAAACCGGCCAGGTCACGTACAATCTGCATGACCTGCTCCTGATATACGATACAGCCATAAGTCACATTAAGAATTGGTTCAAGAAGCGGATGATCATATCTGATTTTTCCTGGATCATGTCTAGCAGCCACATATCTTGGGATCTGCTCCATCGGGCCGGGCCGATACAGAGAAATGCCGGCAATTACATCCTCCAGGGACTCAGGCTTAAGCTCTTTCATAAATGAGGTCATTCCCGGGCTTTCAAGCTGGAATACGCCATCAGTACTGCCATCGCTGATCATTTTGAAAATATTGCTGTCATTCATGTCCAGGGTATCAAAATCTATGACAGGTCCACCTCGGGTCTGGACCAGGTCAGCGGTCTCACGCATAACGGTCAAAGTTCGTAAGCCCAGAAAATCAAATTTAAGAAGGCCGATCTTCTCAACATTATTCTTAGCGAATTGAACGACGATCGCATCTTCATTTCTGGATAATGGTGCTAAATCAGTCAGAGGCTGGCTGGATATAACCACACCAGCTGCATGAGTTGAAGCGTGACGCGGCATACCCTCAAACTTCATCGCCAGATCAATTACCTGCTTGGTGACTTCATTTTGTTCATAGTCACGTCTGAGATCGGGATTAGAATCAAGTGCCTTCTTAAGAGTAATACCGAGCGAGGTCGGTACCATCCTGGCAATTCTATCTGTATCCGCATAGGATACATCAAGTGCTCTGCCGACATCGCGAATACATGCACGTGCAGCCAAGGTACCGAAGGTAATCACCTGAGCCACACGATCCTGCCCATACTTCTCAACAACATAATTCATTACTTCCGGCCTGCGCTCATAGCAGAAGTCAATATCGAAATCAGGCATGCTGACTCTCTCGGCATTGAGAAATCGCTCAAATATAAGCTTATAGCGAAGCGGATCGATATCTGTGATATGCAGGCACCAGGCAGCCAACGAACCAGCACCTGAACCTCTGCCTGGTCCAACCATGATCTCATGCTCACGAGCGAATCTTATGAAATCCCAGACTATCAGGTAATAGTCGGTATAGCCCATGCTATCAATTACACCGAGCTCATAATCAAGTCGTCTCTCATACTCCTGAACCGGGATCTCGCTTATTGACTGCTCAAGCCTCCTTTTTAAGCCATCTCTACAGAGCTCATAAAGATAATCGATATGCTGCTTATCATCCGGCACATCAAAAGAAGGTAAATGAATCTGGTCAAATCTGAATGTAACATTGCAGCGCTCAGCGATTTTTACCGTATTGGCGATCGCTTCAGGAACATGTGAAAACGCAGCGGCCATTTCTTCACGCGACTTAATATAGAAAGCATCTGAATTCATGCGCATTCGGTCAGGATCACTTATTCTCTTGCCGGTCTGCATACAGAGCAGAACCTCATGTGCCGTCGCGTCCTCCTGCTTGAGATAGTGACAGTCATTCGTTGCGACAAGCGGTATGCCGGTCTCTCTGCTCAACCTGATCAATACACTATTAACCAGGTTTTGTTCTTCAATTCCATTGCTCTGCAGCTCAAGATAAAAATTACCACTGCCGAACAGATCGTTATAAAACAGAGCTAATTCTCTAGCGTTCTCAGGATCGCTGTTCAGAACCGACTGTGGAATAGCACCTCCAAGACAAGCAGAGAGGGCAATAATGCCTTCATGATGCTGCTTTAGCAATTCATTATCAACACGTGGTCTATAATAGAATCCTTCAGTGAAGCCAGCTGAAACAAGCTTGATTAGATTCCGATAGCCAACATCATTCTCCGCTAGCAGAACAAGATGAGCTGGTTCTTTGTCAGTTCCTGCTTCCTTATCTGTATGCTTACGCGGCGCGACATAAACCTCACAGCCGATAATTGGTTTAATGTCATTTTTTATCATTTCTGTATAGAAATCAACGGCACCAAACAAAACACCATGATCAGTCATGGCGCAAGCGCTCATACCCAATTCTTTTAGTCGTAATGGCAGATCACGCAGCCTGATAGCACCATCAAGCAGGCTATACTCGGTATGCAGATGCAGGTGTACAAAATCCTGTATTGTAGAATCCTTTTGACTCAGTTCTCTCGTCTCAAGTGTCTGTTCAATCATAGATTCTTCTGCAGAGCCTCTCGGACAGTTTTCTCAAGCTCGGTCAATCCATGTTGACACTTTTCAAGATCTTCTCCATAAACTCCAAAATATATCTTGATCTTAGGCTCAGTGCCTGAAGGACGTATACAAAACCAATCTAACCCATCCAGGTCATACATTAATACATCAGATGATGGGAAATCGATCCTGCCCTCTGAGCCATCAGTCATATTGATAACAGTACCATCGGCAAAATCTAGGACTCGCCTGACCTCTGCCCCTTCAATACCTTGGGATTTCGCAGCGCGCATAGCGCTCATGGCAGCCTGAATTTTCTCGATTCCAACTTTTCCCTCAAGGGTAATTGATACTGTTTTCTCCGCTGCGTACCCAAAACGCTTATAAAGCTCCTGCAGGAGATCATAAATGGTCTTGCCTTGTCCCGCAGCAACCGCGGCCATCTCAGCTATCAGCATACTTGCGACGACAGCGTCCTTGTCCCTGACATCCGTACCGGCCAGATAGCCGAAGCTCTCTTCGAAGCCGAATTGAAAATGCCAATCGCCAAACTCGTCCTTCTGCTTGATCATCTCACCGATATATTTGAAGCCTGTCAGAACCTCATAAGCCTCCACACCATAAGCTGCGGCAACACGTCGGCTTAGTCTGGTTGATACTATACTGTTTACGACGAAGGATTTCTCAGGCAATCTGCCTGTCTCCTTTTTTCCGCTAAGTATATAATCCATCAGCAGCAGACCGATCTGATTGCCAGTTAGAACCTTGTAATTTCCGTCACGGTCTCTTACGCATAAGCCAGTCCTATCAGCGTCAGGATCTGTAGCGATAACTAGATCCGCTCCCTCGGCAGCAGCAAGCTTAATAGCCAGATCCAACGCCTCCCGTTCCTCAGGGTTTGGATATGAAACAGTAGGGAAATTGCCATCCGGCAGCTCCTGCTCAGGTACTATCAAAACATTCTTGAAACCCATAGAACTGAGAATTCTCCTTACAGGCTTATTGCCGGCTCCATGAAGTGGTGTATAAACAATTTTCAGATCGCTCTGCGCTTTTACAGCCTCCGGCTGAACCGCGAGACTTAGCAGCATGGAGTTATACGCCTGATCCAGCTCATCGCCCATATCCTGCCAGAGCTCAGATGATCTGGCTATAGACTCCTCATGAACATCAAGAAGTGCAGGCAGATCCTGCTTAGCTCTCATATTAGCAGCAATAACGTCTGCGGCCTCAGGCGGCATCTGTCCACCATCCTCACCATATGCCTTAAACCCATTGTAACGGGCGGGATTGTGGCTCGCTGTTATCATTACACCACCAAAGGCTTTATAGTATCTGATCGCAAAGGATAAAAGAGGAACCGGCCTAAGCTCGTCTGACAGATAGACCTTGACCCCGTGAGCTGTAAAGATCCTGGCTGTCAGCACAGCAAATTCTGGCGAGAAATTACGTGAATCATATGAAATAGCTATGCCTCTGTTTCTGGCCTCATCGCCTTCAGAAACAACATACTGAGCGAAGGCATCTGCCGCAGCAGCAACTGTATAATAATTCATTCTGTTTGTACCAGCACCAAGAACGCCCCTGAGACCGGCAGTACCAAAACTCAAGCTGGTATAAAATCTATCCTCGATCTCAGAATGATCACCTGCGATGCCGGCAAGCTCTGCTCTGGTTTTTTCGTCAAAGGCTTCATTGCTCAACCATTCCTGATATAGTTTCATTGCTGATGACATAAATATCCTCCTCGATCGCGAAGCTTCAGTGCCTAATAAGGACCAAGGCTGCGAATAAAAAATAACTGCTCTGACAACTGTCTCGGCCAAATGCCGATGAGGCAATAATGGCTGAAGCTTAGAGAAATTATAGCATAAATTCAGTCTTCACTGTTCAATCTTCCTTTTACAGAAACGAGCAGATCTCTAAGCCTTGCCGCTTCTTCAAACGCAAGAGAGGCAGCAGCCTTCTTCATGTCCTTCTCCAGGCTGACCACAAGCTTCTCCAGCTCCTTGCGCTTCATCCGGCCAAGCCTGTTCTCAAGAACATCCTCGACGAAGCTCTCATCGAGCCCTTCATCCTCAGCTACCTCAGCGATCGTATCAATAACGTCACGTACATCCTTCTGAATGCTCTGAGGAACGATTCCATGCTCTCGATTGTATTCCTCTTGCACGCTGCGGCGCCGATTAGTTTCCTCCACAGCCCGCAGCATGGATTCAGTAACATCGTCCGCATACATGATGACATGCCCGTTTACATTTCTGGCAGCGCGGCCGATCATCTGGATCAGAGATGTTGTTGATCTAAGGAAGCCCTCTTTGTCAGCATCCAATATTGCTATAAGAGAGACCTCCGGCAGATC
>CAZSLR010000002.1:0-22662 GCA_964607635.1 uncultured Oscillospiraceae bacterium | reverse complement strand
TCAACCGGCCTGATCGAGATCTCCGGATCAACAAGTCCTGTGGGTCTGATGATCTGCTCAACTGTCTGAACAGCATGCTCGTTTTCATAACGAGATGGCGTAGCGCTAACAAACAGCGACTGTCCCATCCTCTCTTCAAACTCCGCAAAATTCAATGGTCTGTTATCGAGTGCCGAAGGCAGTCTGAAGCCATACTCAACCAGAGACTGCTTACGCGATCTGTCTCCGTTGTACATGGCGCCGATTTGAGGAATAGTTACATGCGACTCATCGATCATCAGCAGAAAATCCTTAGGGAAGAAATCCAGAAGTGTATAAGGCGGATCTCCCTCGCCTCGTCCGGATATATGTCTGGAATAGTTTTCTATACCCTTGCAAAAGCCGGTCTCTCTCAGCATCTCCAGATCATAGCGTGTACGCTGCTCCAGTCTGTATGCCTCGACAAGCTTGCCCTGACTCCTCATAAGGGCCAGCTGCTCCTCAAGCTCCTCCTCTATTCTAACCGCAGCCTGACGCAGCTTAGCCTGAGAGGTGGCATAATGAGTTGCCGGGAAGATACTGGCATATTGCCGGTAATTTCTGACCTTGCCGCTGATATATTCAATTTCAGATATCTTCTCGATCTCATCACCGAAGAAGCTGACTCTTGTGATAATATTCTCAGAGCTGGCCGGGAATATATCAAGTGTATCTCCTCTGACACGGAAGCTGCCGCGCTTGGTCTCAAAATCATTGCGGCTGTATTGTATCTCAACAAGCTCTCTTATTACCTGATCCCGGTCCTTGCGCATACCAGGACGCAGCGACACCATAAGACTCTTATAATCCTCTGGATCTCCCAAACCGTATATACACGACACTGAAGCTACTACAATAACATCCCGCCGCTCCAACAGCGAGGATGTAGCTGAATGGCGCAGCCTGTCGATCTCATCGTTAATTGCTGAGTCCTTCTCAATATACGTATCTGTCGAAGGAATATACGCCTCCGGCTGATAATAATCATAATAGGATACGAAGTACTCAACAGCGTTATCAGGGAAAAAAGACATAAACTCCGCACAAAGCTGTCCTGCTAGCGTTTTATTATGAGCGATAATTAGAGCAGGTCGCTGAGTCTTCTCGATGATATTTGCCATCGTGTAAGTTTTGCCGGAGCCGGTAACGCCCAACAAGGTCTGAGCCTTCATGCCGCTGCCGAAACCATCTACCAGCCGGGCAATAGCTTCCGGCTGATCGCCTTTTGGCCTCATATCAGAATTAATAACAAATTTGTTCATATGCTCCACCTGCGGAAATTTGCCGCCAGCCGTTTCTGAAAAAGAAAACAAAAATATGTTCCAGATGATTATATCACAGACCATGTACGCATTTGAACTGCTAAGTTAAAAATGCAATTTCTTGCCTGTCAGCCTGCAAAGTATTATAATGCTCTCTAAGTTTATACGAATGGGGGAAATAATATGTATCCAGCAATTCCTGTAACCAGGACAGACACGCCAAAAACCAAACCACAGTCAGAGAACTCGCTTGGTTTCGGCCAGATTTTCACTGACCACATGTTCATCATGGACTACGAAGAGGGCAAGGGCTGGATAGATGCCAGAATTGTCCCCTACGGTCCTATCGCTATGGAGCCATCCGCAATGGTACTTCACTATGGTCAGGCCATATTCGAAGGACTCAAGGCTTATAAGAGCCCCGCGGGAGAAACTATGCTGTTTCGACCGAGACTGAATTTTGAAAGAGTAAACAGATCAAATGAGCGTATGGTCATACCACAGATCGATCCGGACTTCTGTGTCTATGCTCTAAAAGAGCTGCTGCGTGTTGATGAGGAATGGATTCCAACAGCACCGGAGACCTCACTTTATATCAGACCATTCATTATCGCGATGGATCCTTTTCTCGGTGTACGTCCAGCGCATCAGTATAGATTCATGATCATTCTATCCCCTTCCGGGGCTTATTATCCTCAAGGCCTGAATCCAGTTGATATTTACGTTGAGGATGAATATGTGCGCGCGGTAAAAGGCGGCACCGGCTATGCTAAAACTCCAGGCAACTATGCTGCCAGTCTGATCGCACAGGCCAACGCATATAAGACAGGCTATGTGCAGGTACTCTGGCTGGACGGCGTCCATCGCCGTTATATCGAAGAAGTCGGCTCTATGAATGTTTTCTTCGTGATCGACGGCAAGCTGGTTACGCCAGAACTTAACGGAAGTATCCTTCCTGGCATAACAAGAAGAACGGTTCTTGAGCTGGCAGCCGCACTAGGCTATGAAACTGAGGAACGCCAGCTGGCCATTGATGAACTTGCTGAATTATACAAACAAGGTCGTGTCAGCGAAGTGTTCGGATCAGGCACAGCAGCTGTTATTTCGCCGGTCGGTAAGCTTAAGTATGAAGACATAACAATGGAATTCAATGGCGGCAAAATTGGCGACATCAGCCAGAAGATGTATGACATTATTACAGGAGTCCAATATGGCAGATTGCCTGACGATTATGGCTGGATCGATAAGCTCTGATAGCGTTTAATAATGCCAGGCAATTCATAAACAGCACCGAAAACGAGAGGGTATGGATCATCTGGAATCCATGCCCTCTCTCTTTTTTTGCCCAACATCAGCAAAAACACTATTTCAATTGTCATCAAGGCTTATTTCAAGGATTTTTTATTTCTCTGCAAGGTTACCAGCATTTCGGTCAGATCCTCTTCTACAGTGCCAAGGATATTCTTCGCGTAATCCATTGCACCGGACCTGATCTGGCGGCTGTTCTGCTCCGCATTCTCCAGAATCTCGGCAGCCTGCTGCCTGGCCTGCTGTGTAATCTCGTGTTCATCAACCATCCTGGCCATTCTTGACTCAGTCTCACGCATGATGTTCTCAGCTTCTTTTCTCGCTTCGGCGATCAGCTGCTTATTCTGCTGAAGAAGCCATCTGGCCTGTTTAAGCTCAGAGGGCAGACCCTCACGGATCATACTCAGGAGAAGCAGCATTTCCTCCCGATCGACCATGCAATTATCAGAAAACATAACAGATCTGGCTGTACTGACAGCCTCCTCCATTCTGATAAGCAGGGCTTCTATATCATGCTCCTGACCCTTACCGGCAGGCTTACTCTCATACATAAATATTCCTCCTGGACTTGTTATTGATCATTAGCGCCGCGAAGCCTGTCCATGACCCGCTCCATTATTGTGGCTGGTACCATACCGGAAATATTACCACCATAAGACGCAACCTCTTTGACAATGGAAGAACTGGTAAAAGCCAGATCTATCCTGCAGGGCAGCAGTATTGTTTCATAGTCTGGCAATAGCAGCTTATTGGCTGCCGCGATCTCAGCCTCGAACCGAAAATCAGACTCACTGCGCAGACCTCTGACAACAGCGTCAGCTCCTACTTGCTTATATAAATCAACCAGCAATCCATCATATGACAAGACCTCCAGCTCCGGCAGATCTCTAAGTGCGTCCTCGGCCATCTGACGCCGCTCAGCTACAGAAAAAGCCGGCTTCTTACCCTTGTTCGTAAGCACAGCAACAATCAACTTATCACATAAGCCTGCGGCTCTTCTGGCAATATCAACGTGTCCATTTGTAAATGGATCGAATGTACCTGGATATAAAAATATACTCAAAACTGGCCTCCTGCCGGAAATACTCTCAATGATCCTCAATGTTCAGATGATAAAATGATAGCATTGCAGCACCGTACTGGCAATGTCTTAAGCATTTCAGTTTTGTAACATGATCATCAGGAGAATTCCGGCTCTCATGCTCAAGAATGATCATACCATGCTCATCGAGCAGCTCCGCCAAAAGCTCCGAAAGCTTAACAAAATCCTGAACAGCTTGCTCCCAAGGTGGATCTAGATAGATCAAATCAAATTTCTTCTTGTTATCAATCAGCTGGCGCAAACAGCTGAGGGCAGACCCCCTCATAAGAAGCACCCTATCACCCAGCCTGGTCTTCTCAATGTTCTGCTGAATAGCTTTAATAGCCGGTCCTGCCTGTTCTATCAGTACGGCCTGATCGGCGCCACGACTTACTGCCTCAAGACCGATCTGTCCGGAACCAGCGTAAATATCAAGAAAGCATGAATTATGAAGACGCGGCATAAGAATCGAAAAAAGCGCCTCCTTCGCCTTATCAGAGGTAGGTCTTGTCTTCTCGCCCTGTGGTGTAACCAATGGTATGCCGCGCGCTTCGCCGGCAATAATTCTAGGCATACTATTTACTCCATATAACAGACAATAATATTCTTAATACTCATAGTCATTAACATTCATATAATACACTAATTCTGTCTACCAACTGCTATTATAGAGCTAAATCGGGAAAAGCCTCACCGTAGCGATCATGTAATACCTCTATCATGACACGGTGCTGCGGCATTTCCAGCTCAGGATCGATCTCAAACAAACGATCAAGGCTGCGTCCGACAGCTGCTATAATATCACGATCTTCATAGAGATTCGCAAGCTTAAATATTGGCAGACCATGCTGTCTGGTGCCGAAAAAATCACCAGGCCCCCTCAGCTCCAAGTCTTTCTCCGCGATGACGAAGCCATCCTGACTATGGCATAGGGTCTTAAGTCTCTCTCTTGCCAACTGTTCTCTATTATCACTCATAAGCACACAAATGGATCGATAAGGTCCACGACCTATTCTTCCTCTAAGCTGATGGAGCTGTGCCAATCCAAACCGCTCGGCATTTTCGATCACCATCATCGCGGCGTTCGGTTGATCAACTCCGACCTCAACAACAGTAGTGCTCACAAGAATCTGAAGCTTACCATCATAAAACTCCTGCATGACCTCATCTTTGACCTTAGGCTTAAGATTACCATGTAACAGGCCGATTCTTATATCTGGAAAAACCTTCAGTGACAGCTCATTAAACACGCCAACAGCTGATGCAAGCTCATTCTCAGTATCTTCCTCTATCATCGGGCAAATAACATAAACCTGTCTGCCCTCATCTACCATTCTTCTCATCAGATCATAAACACGTTTGCGGTCAGCTGAGGCCGCAGTATAGGTCTCTATAGGCTGTCTGCCCTTCGGTAGCTCATCGATCACAGAAATATCCAGGTCGCCATATAGGATAAGACCAAGCGTTCTGGGAATGGGTGTTGCTGACATAACAAGATTATGCGGAACATACTGCTCGGCTTTTGCCAGTTTGGAACGCTGTCTTACGCCAAATCTATGCTGCTCATCTGTAACTGTGAGCAAAAGATCATTGAACACCACTCTATCCTCGAGCAAAGCATGCGTACCTACAAGCAGATGACAGCTGCCGTTAGCCACTGACTCCAGTATTTCGCGCCGTTTAGCGGCAGTTGTCTGTCCTGTTAAGAGGGCTATTTCCATGTCGCAGTCTGCCAGAAGAGACGACAATGAGCTGTAATGCTGCGCAGCCAGCACTGATGTCGGAGCCATCATTACCGCCTGCCCTCCTGCCAACGCACATGCATACATGGCCATCGCGGCAACGACTGTTTTTCCAGAGCCTACATCGCCTTGAACGAGACGATTCATAGGCTTAGTCAGCTTCATATCTGCCAATGTTTCCTCTAGAGTTCTCGCTTGAGCCGCAGTCAGTTCAAAAGGCAATTTCGATATCGCCTTAGTTATTCTGCTGCTATTATCACTATCAAGCTGAACACTGCGGCTGATTCTTTTCAGAAGACGCTGCTGCTTGAGGATACGCAGTCCACCCTGGATCAGGAACAGCTCTTCAAAAGCAAGGCGATGTCTTGAAATTTCCGCCTCCTGAGCTGAATGAGGTAGATGAATTTTGTTGATCGCGTAATCGACAGCACATAAATGATTATCACGTCTGACCCAATCAGGCAAAGGCTCCGGCAGACGATCCTTCAGCGACCCTAAGACATTGCTTATCCATTGCCTCAGCATTACCTGACTGATCCCCTCAGTCAAAGGGTAGAGTGGTTTAATTGAAGCAGGCGGAAGCAGCTCGTCGAACAATTCGAAGGACGGATTCTGTACCGTAAAATATCTGCTGTCCCGTTTGATCTTGCCGTGGAAAATATACTCCTGACCCTGTTCGAGTTTTTGTATCAGCCAGGGTTGATTGAACCATACGGCAGTGATCGCGGAACTATCGACTCTGATAACAGCCTTCTGCACAGATAAACGTCCTCGCTGGCTGTTTTGTGGTTTTCTGGCAATTACACCGGTAAAAGTCTGCTCAATTCCATCCTGAAGCTCTGACGAGGATTCTACCGGGGACCAGTCCTCATAGCCGCGTGGAAACCACGTGATAAGATCATACCAAGTCTCAATGCCAAGCTTACGCAAGGCAGCTGTTCGCCTTACTGATATGCCTTTGATGGTAGTTATTGGAGTTGACATCAAGCCTGACGCGCCGGATTTTGCTTCATTCATTATTCTGATGCTCCCTCTGATATTGTCCTGCTCATAGTATCAGAGTTTATCGATCCCACAGCATAACTACAAAGAAGCGCAACAGGGCATCGGTCACAGGCCGGTTGTCGTGCTTTACAAATCTCTCTGCCATGAGCGACCATTAATTGACCCCAGCTGATCCACCATTCCTCAGGCAGCAGCTTCATCAGGTCCTGCTCTATCTTTGCCGGTTCCTTATAGCTGGTAAGACCTAGCAGATTTGTTATTCGGGCACAATGAGTATCTACGACTACAGCCGGTATTTTGAAGCTGTCGCCGAGAACCAGGTTTGCTATTTTTCTGCCGATACCAGGCAGCTCAAGCAGACTCTCCATATCCTGAGGAACCTCGCCATCATACTTATCGAGCAGCATATTACAGCAGGCAATGATCGCCTTTGCTTTGTTACGGAATAGTCCGCAGCTTTTGATCGCCTGTTCCATTTCTTCCTGAGAGGCTGATGCGAAGCTAGAAAGATCAGGGAATTTTACAAACAGGTCCGCTGTAATAATATTGACTCTGGCATCAGTACACTGTGCAGCGAGAATGGCAGCTATCACTAGCTGCCATGTATACTCAAACTCTAATGTGCAATCTGCCTGAGGATAATAGTCGTGAAGCGTTTTTACAATTCTCAACGCTCTATTGCTGTCTGTTGTCAACGCTGATACTCCTGTAGATAAACTTTCAACTGATGATAATTACCATCGCTCTTGCGATAAACCTCGATGTCCACCATAGCACCAATTGCCTGGCTCTGCAAGAAAACCATCAAACTCTCGTGTGTCTCAACATCGCTGCCGTTAATCTTGGTTATTATGTCTCCCTTGCGCAGATCTGCGGTATAGGCTGGGCTATCCTTGATAACACTGCTGATATAAAGACCATCAGGAAATCTGTATAGATTCTGAAGCTCAAGGAAATTGCTCTCCTGAAGCACTGTTACACCAAGCCAGGCACGACCCGAAACATAGCCTTGAGTTACAAGATTCTTAGCGACCTGCTGAACCACTCCTATTGGAAGCGCATAGCCCATTACATCGCTTATATCACGGTTGATCGAGCAATTAGCCAAACCTATGACTTCGCCGTCCAGGTTAAGCAATGGTCCGCCTGAACAGTGCTGACTGATATGAGCATCAGTCTGAATCATTCTGACGCCCGTTCCATCCTCCAGCATCATTTCCCTGTTAAGTGCGGTAATCAATCCGCTGCTAAGTCCACCCTGACTTGTTAATATTTCAGGATAACCGATCGCCAGGATCATTTGACCCACCTGCAGCTCGGGATCCTCAGCCATCAAAGCCGGTTTAAGTGAAGCCTGTGTAGAATCAACACTAAGAACCGACAAGCCGGTAAGCGCGTCATTTCCAATCAGCTCAGCCTTCAGCGGCTCTGGGTGATCAATTAAGTAAAAGCTGATAGCAGCTTCCGGTTTGAGGCTGCCAGAACGGTCGAGAGCTATTGATATAGTCCCTGTATTGGTAACAATTATACCATCCTCGCTGATAATCAGTCCTGAACCATTATTGCTTCTGGCATTAGTAGTAGAAGTTGCAGCAACCTCTACATTTAAGCCAACAACTGATGGCGATACATTTTCATATATAGATTCCAGCTGTTCCTGAACCTGCCATAGAGATACCTTCCAGGCATCAGGCTGTAATGATGATTCCTGAGTCCTGTTAGTAGTAGGTACAGTTGTCGGCCGGGTTGTAGGCGAAAAGGTTATTCTCGTAGTCGGCTTCTGGGTCGTAACGGCTGAAAGTGAGCCGGTTGTCGTTTCTGAAGCGCTCTCCGCAGTCGTTCCTGATTGCCAGACAATACTCTGTCTGAAATATCCTCTAACAAAAAAGACTGCTGTCAATAAGCTGGCGGCGATTGCCGATACAAGACTTATTGCGATAATGCCAAATAGCCAATTGGCCTTTACTCTCACACACTAACCTCCTTCCATTGCTGCAAAAATGTGCAGCCAGACGGATACAAAGAATATTGTAAGCAAAATAAATGAATGGATTGTGAACATTTTGACTATCTATAGTGAAATTGTACAAATACTACACATTATCATCATGGTGTTGTCAGTGTAAAACTGAATCTTGCTCCACCAAGTTCACTGCGTGATACGAGAATTCTCTGCCCATGAGCGGTCAGAATTGTCCTGCTGATATATAATCCAAGGCCTGAACCCTTCACATTTCTTGACTTGTCAGCTTTGTAGAAACGATCAAAAATATACGGCAGATCTGCCTCAGGAATTCCTGGACCGCTATCCTCAATTATTACCTCAATTTCTCTGCTGCGTGCTGTTCTGCGTGTAGTCAATGCTATGACTCCATCCTCTGGTGTGAACTTGATCGCGTTTGATACGATGTTATAAACAACTCTGCTTATCGCTTCTCTGTCACCGGTAACCATCAGTCTTCCCTGAAGCTCCTCAAGAAACTCGGTCTGTACACCTAAATGCTTTTCCATCAGCAACGACTCCAGGCCAATTACATCTTCTTTTATCAGTTCATTAATGTCAAAAACAGACTGGTGCAGTCCGCTTCCGCTCTCAAGAAGAGCGGCCTCGAAGATAGTTTGAACTAAGCCCTGCAGTCGCTGAACTTCTTGTTTAACTATATCAAGATAGTATGGGAATTTTTCGGAAGGCACAGTTCCATCTATCATTCCCTCTATAAATCCCTTGATTGAAGTAATTGGAGTCCTCAGATCATGCGATACACTTGACATGAAATCCTTACGGTCACGCTCCTGGTTTTCAAGCTTCTCAATCATAGTATTCATAGTATTAACGAGAATCGTCAAATCGTCATTGAATAATGGATCACGCTGATCATCCGCTGCTGCTGTCTTGGATGATTGGCTAGGCAGAACAACTCGTGCCGATAAGTCTCCACGGTAAACGCGATCGGCTGCTTCAGAAAGCAGCCTGATCGGACGTGTGATATTCTTCGACAATATCCAGACAAATATTAGAGCTACGGCAAAAGCTATGACAAATGATACGAGCAGTCCGTTTGTCATCATAAAGCTATTGAAGGTCTTAACAGTCATAACCTGATGTATCTGTATCTCGCCGGCAAAAGCACCTGTTGATGATGGAATCGGCCAGACGGCACTCAGCCATTTGGAATTTCCAGACAGCAGACCCTTATAATCACCAGTTTCAGTAATGCCTGATTGCCCGCCGCTGACAGTACCAAGATATTTCGTTTCTAGCCGGTAGTAGCCATTATCTGACTTGCGCAGCTGCCTTGCGGCCTCTGTCGGCACACCGGTCTGCATAATAATTTCACCGTATGAGCTCACGACCCAGACAACTGAGCCGGATGATCTGGCAGCGAAATTGACATAGCTTCGCACAGAGCCATCTGTTATTTCTCCCTTTAGAGAATCATATGAACTTGATACTACCTCAGCAACGGCCTGAGCGGAGCCTAGCAGTTGCTCAGCCTGCTGCCTCTGGGTCGTAACATTCACAATACTATAATAAACCACACCGAGAATGACAAAAACTACCAGTATGGAAAAAGAAAGCAGTAAAATAGTTCTGGCATATAGAGACTGCAATAGACGAGGCTTCTTCATAGTCGACAGCCTTATCCGGCGGTTTCAAACTTATAGCCGACACCCCAGACTGTTTTGATCTGCCAATAAGGATGTTCCCCGGCATCGTCCAGCTTCTCACGAATTCTCTTGATGTGAACATCAACAGTTCTTGACTCACCGTAAAAATCGAAGCCCCAGATATTCTCCAACAGCTGTTCTCTGGTAAAAACCCGATTAGGATGACTGGCCAGGAAGAACAGAAGCTCCAGCTCCTTAGGAGGCATTTCAATCTCGAGCTGATTGACAAGAACAGAGTACCTTGAACGGTCGACGGTCAATCCCGGATGTGATACCGCGTCACTGGAATCAACTGTCTCAGATTGCTGACGAATCTCCATCGAACCATCAGATCTTCTTAGAACAGCCTTTACTCTCGCCAACAGTTCCTTCGGCTCAAAGGGCTTCTGAACATAGTCATCAGCACCCAGCTCAAGCCCTACGACCTTGTCAAGTGTATCACCTCTGGCAGTTAGCATAATAACAGGCACCTCGGATACTCGCCTGATTTCTCTGAGAACATCATAGCCATCCTTGCCTGGAAGCATTAGATCCAGAATAACAACGTCCGGCCTCGATTGTACAAAGGTATCAAAAGCGCGTTCGCCATCAAGGCAGGTTATGACAGCGAACCCATCTTTATCAAAGTAAAGACGTAAAAGCTCGCTTATATTGGGATCATCATCAACGATCATTGCCTTCTTGATAGTAGTCACCTCCGAAGCTTTATCCAGCTATTTGTTATCTAATTATTTCCTATTCAACATGTCATTCAATTCCTGCAGGAATGAATTAACATCCTTAAATTGTCTGTAGACTGATGCAAAACGAACATAAGCCACTTCATCAATATCCTTTAGCAGCTCCATCACCATTTCACCAATTTCTCTGGATGATATCTCACGACGAAGCGAGTTCTGAATCTGCAGCTCAACATTATCCGCCAACTTCTCAATTTGTGATGTTGATACCGGTCGCTTCTCACAGCTCTTGAGCAATCCTGAAATAAGCTTGTCGCGGTCATAAGGCTGTCTGGTGCCGTCCTTCTTAACAACAAGAAGCGGTAGGTTCTCGATCTTCTCGTATGTAGTGAAGCGTTTGCTGCAGGAAATGCATTCTCTCCTGCGTCTGATTGCCGCGCCTTCGTCAGCAGGTCTTGAGTCAATAACCTTATCCTCATCATGTCCGCAAAATGGACATCTCATCAAGCCAACCCTCCCGGTATGCTATTAGTAAACAGATCAATTATCATGATCCTGAAGGAACCACGGAAGTATCCTGCCGCCTCTGCCCTTCTCTTTCCCGCTCGAATCTCTGCCTGAATTTCTCTGCACATCAGCAGCGGATTCTCTGGCGGGATATGCTCTGTCAGCTGTGCTGTGGTTTTCTGTTGTCGGCTTATATGGCGCGGTATCTGAACTATACTTCTTAACAGTTTCGATAGGTTCAGATGTCGATCTGTCCTTAAAACTCGGAATAGACAGCTGCTCAGGCTCCGAACGTGTTCCCTTATCAGTACCGTTTCTGCCGGTGCGTGTCCCTATGTCACTATCTTCGCCAACCTGATGGAAACCAGGCCCGCCTGCTTTTGTCTGTTGCTCGACAGCCTCATTACGCTCATTGGAGCCTTTACCAGTTAGAAAATCCGGCAGATCAAGTGATTCTGAACTGCTGGCGGCTGGCTTGTCCGAACTATTGGAAGTTGACTGATAAGGCTTGACTGAAGGAGCGGCACTTGAGAAAGGAGATGAGAATACTGGTTTATTCTGTTCTTCAGAAACGTCTCTAGATCTTGATGTTTTAACATCACGGTCGAAGCCGCTTGCGATTACAGTGATCATGATCTCATCCTGCATATTCTCATCAATGACCGCGCCGAAAATGATATCAGCATCAGGAGAAACCGCGTCACGTACAACAGAAGCAGCGTCATCAACCTCACGAATACGCATATCGCGTCCACCGGTAAAATTGATTATTACTCCACAGGCTCCATCGATCGTAGTATCTAGCAGCGGACTGTTAATAGCCTGTCTGATCGCCGCGGCAGCACGTCCCTCACCAGAAGCTCTGCCAATGCCCATATGGCAGACTCCAGCTTCGGTCATTACACGTCTAACGTCCGCAAGATCAAGGTTGATCAGCCCTGGAACCGCGACCAGATCAGAAATCCCGGAAACTCCGTATTTCAGCACCTGGTCAGCCATGTTGAAAGCCTCATCCACTGTGGTATCGTCAGAAGCGATCTCGAGCAGCTTATCATTTGGAACAACGATCAGTGAATCAACATATTTCTCAAGCTCACGAATACCTCGTTCTGCGTTCTGCATTCTACGGGAGCCTTCAAATCTGAACGGTCTGGTTACAACGCCTACGGTCAATATCCCGAGCTCTCTTGCAATCTGAGCAACGACCGGAGCACCACCGGTGCCTGTACCGCCACCCATACCCGCAGTTATAAAGAGCATATCAGTGCCGCTGATCAACTGAGATATCTCATCCTTAGACTCATTAGCGGCTTTTTCACCAATTTCAGGATTGGCGCCGGCACCAAGGCCTCTGGTTATTTTCTCGCCGATCTGTACTCGATTACTGGCCTTGGTTCTGAGCAGAGCCTGATTGTCTGTATTGACCGTAATGAACTCTATACCCTGAACAGCGCCCTCAATCATTCTATCAACAGCATTGCAGCCGCCACCGCCAATACCGATTACCTTGATTGTCGCGAAATGATCATTATCCATGCCGAAACCCATTTTATAATCAACCAAAAGAACATCTCCTCTCAGAACTAAACTATTTATTCAGCAGATCGATGCTGTCAGAGCAAGTCATCTAATTAACATTCGATCCATTTTTCCACATTATAATAATTTTACACTAACTATCTGACTCATACAACAATACCTTGCTTGCTGAACTATGATTCTATGTTTTTTCCGATTCACTACCGTTCTTATCAATCTCGCTCCCGCTCTTCTTGCCCATTCGAGATAGAAGGATTCTGCGAATAGTAGAGAAATTAATAAATATACGATTACCAAATGCGAAAACCGCTGCCAGACTCAACTGCAGATTCAATTGATCTCCAAGAGCGGCAAGCAGAACAGCAATAGCGCTATTGCCGATGAAACCACTGACAAACAGCCTGGTATTATACTGATTCTTGAGATTGGCTGTCAAAGCGCCGACTACGGAATCGATAGCGGCAAGAATTCCAACAGCCACATAGGAAGAGAACTCGGGTGGTATCTCAATATTCCAGAGCAGACCTATAATCAGTCCGATAATTAATCCGATCAGTGGAAACATCTACACTCTCCATTCCCATTCAATGACAGTTATGCCTGCTTTTACCAGGTTATCAAGCATTACTTCACACATTCTAACATTTATCGACAAAAAAAAGTACTGCTGCCGTATAGCCTTACATTATTTTTTCAGCTATCTGGTCGAAATATCTTTTTCGTGCCTGTCAGATCAAGTACGCCCTTACCGTGTCCGCTTAACACACCCTGCTCCAAAGCAAATCTTAGCCAGAGTACATCCTCTGATAAATCACCACCGCGTTCAGCAAGGATGATCAGCTCCTCTCCTGTATCAGGCAGGACAACAGTTAAGTAAACTAGATTGCCACCCGCCGGACGGATCCTTCTTACATGTGTCATCAGACTGACTGAGGTTCTCTCATCACGATCTGCATCGATGATTGCTCCCATTATGGTTACGGCCAGCTGCATCGAGCTCGCGACATCAACCGTGAGCGGCTGACCCAGACTGAGTGATACTGCTCTAATACCCTCGATTACAGGGATATCATCAGGAATATCAGGATGAATGCTCAGAGCATAGCCATCTTTGTCAATCAGCACACAGCCATCAGGTATATTGACATAGGCTACCTCAATCCGTTCCTCCACCCGAATGGTAACAGTACCCGGAAATTTCATGCGGACATCAGCAGATTTAACATAAGGTGAATAAGCCATGATAGATTGTTCAGCCTCCTGGTAGCGTAGTTGAAAAAAGTGACGCATACTGCCGCCCAGACCCTTAAGCAGATGTTGATCATCCAACAAACCACTGGCAGCTATAATCTCGTCCTCACTTAATACATCCATCGGTGATACCACGAATGAACGCAGATGAAAAGATGGCAGCGCCAAAACAGCGACTGCAATAACCAGCATTACTGCCAGCCAGATCAAGAAGCCTCCTCGGCGCTTATGCTTATCAGGGCTTGTTCGACTCATTTTACTATTCCTTCAAGACAAGTATAAATATCTCCCGCCGCTTGAGGTCTGGCAAGCCGGCCGGCCGCCTCTCCCATAAGTGTCAGCTTGCTTGGATTTGACAGCATTTCGACCAGTATCTCTGAGAGCCAAGCACTGCTGCATAGCTCATCACGCTGCATGATCGCTGCACCAGCTTCGACCAGTACACTAGCGTTAAAAGTCTGATGATCACCGGCCGCATAGGGATAAGGTATCAGAACCGAAGCCCGTCCGAGAGCTGTCAGCTCAGAACAGGTCATTGCTCCAGCTCTGGCTATGACCAGGTCAGCCGCGGCCATCCACAAATGAGCATCAAATAAGTATTCCCTGACATCACATACAAGCCCGGGTTTTTCGGCAGCTTCGCTTACAGCCGCAAAATGTTGCTTACCAGCGGCTAATATTAGCCGCACATTTCCATTTAGCTTGGTAAAAGACGTCCACACATCATTCTCTGCTAGTCCCAGTACAGCGCTGTTTAGTCTTGCTGCTCCAAGGCTTCCGCCCATTATAAGTACCAGCTTCTGATCTTCATCTATTCCTAATTCCTGTCTTGCCTGTTTCCTGTTGAGCTGAAAAAAAATCTCTCTTACAGGATTACCGGTAAGAACGACCGGCGCAGAAGTGCGAAAAAATCTCTCTGTTCCAGGGAAGCTGACGCAGATACTTTGACAACGACCTGCCATAACTCTGTTTGATCTTCCCGGGTAAGCATTTTGCTCATGCAGCAGTGCCGGAACCTTAAGATGTGCGGCAGCAGATATTAAAGGACTGCAGACATATCCACCTGTCCCGATTACAGCATCAGGCTTGAAGGATCTCAATAGCTTCAGACACTGCTTCCTGCCTGCCATAATTTCTCTGATTGCTTTTATCATTTCTAATCCCGGCTTACCAGGCAATCCTCTTGCTCTAATTTCCTGAAACTTGAAACCAGCACGCGGTACCATTTCAGACTCTAGTCCTCTGGCAGTGCCACAAAATAAAATATCTGCATCAGGTTCTCTGCGCTTGATCTCATCGGCAATCGCCAATGCCGGATTAATATGGCCGCTGGTACCGCCGCCAGCCAAGATATATTTTCTAGGCATCCTTATTTTCTCCTGTTACCCGTATTTATACGATTTCCGACTGGCCTCCTGCCTGTCTTGTCGGTACTTTGCACATTTTCTTCCGGTTCGGTCAGCAGTGATTTTCTGCGCGGCAGCTGTCCTGATCTGGAAACAGCCAGTAGGAAGCCTACTGCTGTGAGGAAGAATAAATTTGACGTACCACCATAGCTGAAGAATGGAAGTGAAATACCAGTAGAAGGCAGCAGTCGTGTAGCTACACCCATATTAAGAAACGCCTGTATGCTGATCAGCCCTGTATAGCCTGCAGCCAGCATAGCCGAGTAATTGTTCTTGGCCTTGATTGAAATCATGATACCTGTAATTAGAAACACTACGAATAGTAATAATACTGAGAGTGTTCCCAGGAAACCTAATTCTTCGCCAATAATCGCAAAAACATAGTCATTGTGTGCTTCAGGCAGATAATTGTATTTCTGCCTGCCCTTTCCTAGCCCGACACCAGTCAGTCCGCCCGAACCAATTGCGATTATTGCCTGTGTTATCTGATAAATATCGTCAGAATCAGCATCCTCAGGAGATAAAAACATATCTATTCTTCTTCCAACATGTGCGAAGTTGTCAGTAACTGACTTAATCAGCTCATCCATTGTCTGACCACTGGAATTGAGGTAGATTGGCAGCAACGCGCCAACAAGCAGAGCGATTATCAGAATAAGGGCTATAGCCTGCAAAATACCACTGGCCCAGGATCGGAACGGTAATCCAGACGCCAGAAAAACCGTCAAAATAATAAATGAAAGGATGATGAAGCCAGAAAGATGCGGCTGTCGTACAACTAAGAACAACCAGATCAGCATGGAACCGCCGGGTATCAGGATATCCCGCCAACCATCCATCAGCCAGCTCATCAGCTTGGACCTCTGTTTGACCTTGCCGCTTGCCATTCGTCTTCTTCGCCAGGAAAAATAACCCGCTAAACAAAACACGCTGGCAACCTTTGCCAGCTCTGAAGGCTGTATAGTGAATGACCCTATCCTGATCCAGCGACGGGCACTGTTGATAACATCACCGGCTACGGCGACATAGAGCAGAAGAGCAGTCGTTAAACCATAAAGCAAAGCAACAAAAAAGATATTGTTATAGAAGTCCACTTGAAAAACAATTGCTATGAATAGAGCAGCGACTAAACCCAGTGCTGTGAAGGTCGCCTGTCTGAGGACATAGTACATCGAGTTGCCCTCATAGTTCGCATAGCCATCACTCATACTTGCGCTGAACAGCATCACAAGACCAAAAGCGATCATGATCAGAACCAGAATCAACAGCAACCCGTTCATACGGAGTGATTCTCTCATCTGAATCGAGCCGCTCACTCTTCGGACCTCGCGGTTCTTGATATTCTCAGTCGCCGGTCTGGCAAGCTGACGCTGCATTTTTCTCTCACTGTTTATCACTTCATCACCTCAGTACTTACAAGCATCATATTTCATCAACGCTTATTATCAGCGCTGCCAGGCAGGCATAAGCAGCAGCAAGGCCACAATACCGCCAACAATGGTAACAATCGTGAATGTTATTACAATTTTAACTTCCTTCCAGCCACTTAACTCATAATGATGATGAATTGGTGACATCTTGAATATTCTCTTGCCACCGGTTTTCTTAAAATATGCTACCTGTATCATAACGGAAAAAGACTCCGCCATATAAATGATGCCTGCGATCGCGATCAGCCAGGGAACTCCCAGAATAAGACAGGCTGCTGCCAGCCCGGCACCGAGTGCCTGTGAACCGGTGTCGCCCATAAATACTTTTGCCGGATGACGATTGAAGAGCAGGAAGCCAAGACAACCACCAGCTATCGCCAGACAAAACAGCCAGACTGCTCTGCTATCCTGTGCAATAGCTCTGAGCAGCCAGGCAGAGGCAGCTACAAAAACTGAGCAGACAACGGTTACAGATGAAGCAAGTCCATCCACACCATCAGTTAGGTTAACAGAGTTACAGACAAAGAATAAATACAAAACAACCAGCAATCCATAAAATGGCTTGAACCAGCCCGTAATCATGATTGGTTCGCTGCTTAGCGGCAACAGCAGGAATGGCTCGCCAGGCGCGAGATAGAGATAATAAATAGTGAAAAGGACTGAGAATAAGCCAAGAAGCATAGTTTTCTGCATGACCGACAAACCCTTTTTGCTCACTCTTACCTTGATGTAATCATCCATAAATCCGGCAAATGCAAAAAACAACATCATAAGAACTATAACCGAAAAGCTCCGTAGCTCAGGCCAAAGGATAAAAACGATGATTGCTGCTGCCATAAGAGGCAACAGGAAGAAAAAACCACCGAAGGTAGGTGTACCTGATTTGACATAATGTGATTTTGGCCCATCGTCCCTGACTGTCTGCCCCACCTGCAGTTTTCTGAGAAAAGGCATGCCGATGGCGCCGGAAGCAGCCGTTGCGGCAAATAGTATCAAGAGTATAAATATCATCTCATAAAGCGTGTTCATCTTCTATCCCTCCAAAAAAGCTTCCAGCTCGGCAGTAATCTTATCCATAGCGAAAGCTCTTGAGCCTTTTACCAAAATATAATCTCCTGGTCTGATTATTGATTTTAAATAGGCAGCCAATTTATCATGGCTGTTATAATAGCTGACAATTATATCAGTTGAAACCTGTCTTGAACCCATCTCTATTTGTGCTGAGTCATCACCAAACAAGCAAAGCTCGCTGAACCCGGCCTCAGCAGCCGCTCTGCCTACCATCTGATGGGCGGCTTCGCTATAGCTGCCAAGCTCAAGCATTCCGGCCAGAACACCAATTACCCTTTGTCCAGACGCCATGTCAGAAATCGTTTTGATCGCCGTGATCATAGACTCAGGTGCAGCGTTATAAGTATCATCCATTATGCATACACTTTTGAGCCTGATTATCCTTTGTCTCAGGCCTGTGTTTCTATAGTTTAATATATTCATCGCGGCGGCTTCCATTTCGACACCGGCAAGACGGGCAACAAGCAGACCAGCCAGTGCATTGCTGACATGATGCTGTCCAGGCAGGTTAATTCGAACATTACAGCGATTATCTTCCGTTACGGCCTCAAACGATGTGCTCTGAGAATCAGAATATATATTCTCTGCCCAAATATCTCTCATCGTTTGATCTCGCAGCTCTGCGTTTACTGAATAGCCCACAGTTTTTACAGGGCTGTGACCTTGTCTCTGCCATGCAGACAACAGCTCATCATCCTGATTTATTATGAGAACACTATTATCCGACATGCCTGCTATTATTTCCGTTTTTGCCTTCAGAATATTCTCACGGCTGCCAAGAAGCTCCAGGTGTGACCAGCCGATATTGGTGATAACTGAAATATCCGGACAGGCTATCCTGCTCAGCAAGTCAATCTGTCCTAGTCCGCGCATTCCCATCTCAACAACAACGAAGTCATGCTCGCGATCTGCAGCAAGCAATGTTTGAGGCAGACCGATCTCATTATTAAGATTTGCTGTAGTTTGATGAACATTGCCACCGACTGATAAACAGCAGCTGATCATTTCTCTTGTGCTAGTCTTGCCAACACTTCCGGTCACTGCTATGACCTTCGCCTTAAGCTGATGACGATAGCCGCAGGCAATTTGCTGGAGTGCCCATAAGGTATCCGGAACCTCAAGCACAATTGGAGTTCTGAGCTGTCTTATAGAATTTTCAACAGGAAGCATCGACGATGGTTGAGCCGGATTCATAAACAACAGCTCAGGCATACCCAGTTTCAGTTTCTCAAGCTCAGGATGACCTGATTTCGCTATCAGCATGCCAGCCCCAAGCTCCGCTGCCTGAAGTAAAAAACTATGTCCATCGAAGCTTGTACCAGTCAAGGCGACAAAAACCTGTCCCGGCTTAAGGCTGCGGCTATCGGTTGATACTGCGGAATATACTGTATCCGACAATTCATGAGGAAGGGCGCTTATATCAATCGTCTGATTTACCAGCTGGCCTCTGACATAGGGCAGTTCGCTGCTGATGGTCCATGAAATTATATCCTTGGCTCTGAAATTATTCATAGCAGACCTCGCTCTGCCAGGAGCTCAGATGCTGTTTCAGCATCATCGAAGTGAATGGTCTCATCCTTGAATATCTGATATGTCTCATGCCCCTTACCGGCTATGATAATCATATCACCGGGCTCCGCCTGGCCAATAGCATAAGCGATTGCCTCGCGACGATCAGGCACGACCTGGTATTTTCCACCTGTCGGTTTAATGCCTGTCAAAATGTCCTCTATTATTGCCATAGGATCTTCGCTTCTGGGGTTATCAGACGTGATAATCGTAAAATCTGCCATACGCCCTGCTGTCTCGCCCATTTCAAATCTGCGAGAACGCGCCCGATCGCCTCCATTGCCGAAAACAACGATCAATCTGTTATCAACATAGGAGCGTAAGGTCTCAAGCAGCTTCTCAAGACTTGCCGCGTTATGTGCATAATCAACAATAATCTGGAAGCTACCGTTTGTCGGTACACTTTGAACTCTTCCGGGCACACTTACCTCTGATAAACCAGCCCTGATGCTGTCGATATCAATACCAAGGCTGCCACAAACCGCTGCTGCCGCAAGAGCATTAGTAACGTTGAAGCTGCCCGGCATCGCAACAAACATATCGCCTTCGAACCATGGGGCATATATCTTGAATGATGTACCGGCTATTCCCTTTTGCACAGCTCTTCGCAGATCGGAGGCAATTACATTCGCATTGTTCTCAATTCCATAGCTGATATGCACACCGGCGGCCTCAGCAACCTGGTCATATATAGCAATATCCTTATTGACTATTCTTCTTTCACTCACTTTGAATAAAAGCAATTTCGACTGGAGATACTCTTCCATGTCAGCATGTTCATGTGGTCCGATATGATCCTCATACAGGTTTGTAAAAACTCCTGCCCTGAATTCGCATCCATAAACCCTGTTGAGCTTAAGCCCCTGGGATGATACCTCCATAACACAGCTGTCCATACCCGCTGAGACCATCTCATCAAGCAGCGCCTGAAGATCAAATGACTCCGGTGTTGTTCTTGACGCATACATAACCTTGTCGCCGATCATATTGGCGACAGTACCAATCAAACCAGTCTGCCGACCAGCCGCTTTTAGAATTGATCTAACCATATAGGCAGTAGTAGTTTTCCCCTTGGTTCCGGTTATACCGATAAGATCAAGTCTGCCAGACGGATGATTGAAAAATTTGTCAGAAACATGGGCCAAACCAATTCTTGTATCAGTGATTCTTGACCAACTTACATTTGACAATGCCTGTCTGGCCTTCTCATCAAGCTGATCAGGTGCTTTTTGCAGTAGAATCGCGCTTACGCCCTGTGAAGCAGCCTGGCTGATATATTTATGTCCGTCAGTTATATATCCATCTACACAAACGAACAGACTGCCTTGGCGTGCTTTTCGCGAATCATATACGATGTTGTCAATATTTACTTCAGCAGAGCCAGCGCTCTCAAGTATCTCAAGACCTGATAACAATTCCTGATATAGCATATATTTCTCCTTGTTTATCCAATTCAAATCATTTTAGTATGTTGACACGAGGTATGCAAGGAGCATCATTCTACCGGCAGACCAGTTGGTTCAGTGGCTGTAGTTGCTTCTGGCTGCGGTTCAGTCTCAATAGATTGCTGTTCATCAATTCCATGGTCAGAGTCTGAGTTTTCCTCAACACCATCTATGTGCTCAACGACCGGTTGGAAAACGATCTTGATCTGACTGCCTCTCTGTAGTCTATTTTTGACAATTTTGACCGGATTCCCGGTTTCAGGATCGATTAGAGTATCACCGGTCTGCTGATTCTCAGTCTCAGCCTGATTGGCCGGATCTGTGCTTTCTATTTCACCGGTCTCAGAATCTGGATCTTCAATCTCAGCTTCGTTACTTGTTGAATGAGTCGCCCCAGGCGTCTGCGAAATAATTGTACCAAGGCAATCGCCCTCTATCAAAATATTCAGTCCAGCCTCATTTGCCGATAACAAACTCTCATGTACTGTTTTGCCTGTCAGATCAGGCACAACTACCAGATCCTCTTTCACCTGATCGGTAGGATACAGATAGATCAGGCTTCTATGATGAACCGCCGTTCCTACCGCCGGCCACTGGCTGCGAATGATCGTCTGATCGCTCATTGATCTCTCGCCAGCCTCTGCCCTTAATCCAATATTACCAAGCTCTTTTATCGCCTCAGCGTATGTCAGGCCGGTCATATCAGGCACTGCCTTAGTTTCGCTCAGCCGTGATATATCAAGCTCACTATATACACGAGGCACTCCCATATATTCCAATGTTCTCTCGATGATAACACCACAGGTTTTGGCCGCACCGCCAGATGTAAGTGTCTTATCTCTAGGCTTCTGCAAAACAACAAGAACCACTATTTCAGGATTCTCAGCCGGAGCGAGAGCCGCGAATGAGATCGTATGATCACCGAAATCATCTGTAGACGTACTGGTCTTGCCTGCTACTGAATAGCCCTCAATATATGCCTTAGAGCCTGTTCCATACAAAACTACACCCTTAAGCAATTCACGAATTCTTACTGATGTTTGATCAGATATGACCTTGCGAATTGTTTCAGGCTTATTCTCACGTATGACAGCACCATCACTGTCAGTGACCGACTTAAGCACTGCAGGCTGAATCAAATTCCCGCCATTGGCAAAAGTCGAGAAAGCCGACGCCATCTGGATCGGTGTCAGTGTTGACGATTCACCATAGGAGAGCGTGACCATATCAAGAACCGAAGGATCCTCATGCAATATGCCGATTCCCTCCGCAGGAAGATCAATGCCGGTAATATTCATGAAGCCAAACGCCTTCATATAGTTGTAATAGCTGCTGACGCCGGTTCTCTGAGCAAGCTGAGCGAATACAGGATTACAAGAACGCCAGAAGCCCTGCTCCAGAGTCTCAATACCATGTCCTACTCTTGTCGAACAAGAGATCGTCCAGTCAAGAACCTGCATAGGACTATCATCGAAGATCTCATCCTCTCGCGTCTGATTTTCCTCGAAACTGACAGCGGCTGTTATAGCCTTCATAGTTGAGCCTGGCTCGTATGTATCAGAGATTGCTCTATTACGCCAGATTTGAGCAGACAAAAACTCTATTATCTCCTCAGAGGTCCCGCCTGCAGGATCGATCGCGGCTTCAGCTATGGCATCGAGTCTAGTGTTTTCAGGAAT
>CAZSLR010000001.1:34574-39747 GCA_964607635.1 uncultured Oscillospiraceae bacterium | reverse complement strand
ATGACGAAGCAATGCGACTTGTAGTAGCAGCCAGATTAAGTGAGATCGTTCCGGAACATCCACATGTTGTAAAGTACGCGGATACTATCATAAAAATATTAACTGCAGCATTTTCCGCAGGTTACTTCGATGAGGGGCAAATGAGAGAAGCTAGCGAGGATCTGCTAGGGCTGCGCCTTGATTCTGACTGTCAAATATGTTTCTCGTTGTATCCTCTGATCCTACTAAGGGATAAGGTTGATTATGAGCTGGAGCAGAGATGGATGGATCATATTTTCAACAAACGTCGGGGTATTTATTTAATTAATAATCGTTCTCTTAATCATCTGCCTCTTAGTTTCCCATCAGAGGAGAGCATGCGATATATTAACGCAATGGATATTTTATCGTGGTATCCATCAGCTATGTCTCATCTAGACAACGCAAGAGATTGGCTCTGGGATCAGCTAACAGGGAATGGATTTTGGGACTTCGGCTCATTCGGGAGAGATGGACTGGAGCTCCCTTTGTCCAACAGCTGGCGTGATCCTCTATGCAGGCAAATAGACAGTACAGTTAGAACTCTGATAATTTTACGTAGGATTCAAAGAACTTGTGGTCTTCGCGACTCTGTCTGCCACTTTCTGTAAACTGTTCATTGGGGTATAATATCTGTTTGAGATACTCAGAGAATTGTTTTGAAAATGCAGGCGAATAAGGAGTCAACAGTGATTATAATGGGAATCGATCCTGGCTATGCTATTACCGGTTATGGCTTGGTTGAATACAAGGGAAGCAGATTCAGAGTTATTGATTATGGAATCATTTCAACACCGTCCGGCATGAATTTCCCGGAGCGCTTATTAAGAATCAGTGATGACCTTGAACGTCTGCTTGAGCTGTACAAACCAGATGTAACGGCGGTGGAGGAGTTATTTTTTAGCAGGAACACGACAACCGCTATCGGTACAGCTCAAGCCAGAGGTGTCGCGGTCCTCAGTGGGGCAAAGGCCGGACTTGATGTTTATGAATATACGCCAATGCAGATTAAGCTTGCTGTTACCGGTTATGGCAGGGCACAGAAGCAGCAGGTACAGCAAATGGTAAAAGTCCTGCTAAATCTTGACAGTATTCCCAGACCGGATGATGCCGCTGATGCGCTGGCAGTTGCTATTTGCCATGCACATTCAGGGAACAGAAGCTCAGCCAGAGCCATCGGAGGATATCAGTAAATGTACGCATACATAATTGGCGAGGTAGTTCACAAAGAGCCCGAAAAAATGATAATTGAAAATAGTGGTATCGGCTATATGATCAATGCTTCTAGCGGATTGATGGAACGATTTCCCTCAGTGGGCAGCAAAGTTAAGGTCCATACTTATTATTATGTTCGTGAGGATCAGATCGCGCTTTATGGATTTCCGACAAGAGAAGAGCTTTCGATGTTTGAGCTATTGCTTACAGTAAGCGGTATAGGACCCAAGGTAGCCTGCAGCATTACAGGAGCGATGAATCCTGGACAGTTTGCTCTGGCAGTTGTTACTGGTGACACAAAGAGTCTTACATCGATAAAAGGCATAGGGAAGAAGGGCGCTGAGAGAATGATACTCGAGCTCAAAGATAAATTGAAGAGCAGAGATATGCCGTCGATGCCTGATGCCATGAGTTCAAGTGAGAATATGCCAGTCATCGGTCTGCATTTGTCTGAGGCGGTAAGTGCGTTGATGGTCTTGGGATATAGCGGACCTGAAGCAGAGAGGGCAGTAAGAGGAATTATGACCGACGAGAATCAGACTGTTGAAGAGCTGATCAGACTATCCTTGAAGCAGTTGGCCAGGTAGTTTATAAGCTATATTTGAATAAAAATAGTTCTGATTAGCTGATATACAGAAATTGGAGGGCCACAGGCTTGTTTGATTATTTCGATGAAGAACAAAACGAGAGACTGCTCGGAAGAGAGCGACAGATAGAGGATCGCGAGGAGAATGGTCTTCGTCCAACTCGCTGGCCTGATTATTTCGGGCAGGAAAAGGTTAAGAGCAATCTGAAGGTATTTATTGAGGCTGCGGGACAGCGAGGAGAAGCTCTTGATCATGTTCTTATATATGGTCCGCCAGGTCTTGGCAAAACTACACTAGCTGGAATAATCGCTAATGAACTGGGAGTCAATTTGCGAATCACGACTGGACCTGCTATTGAGAAGCCTGGAGATCTAGCTGCGATTCTCACTAATCTGACTGAACGCGATGTGCTGTTCATTGATGAAATACATCGACTTAACAGATCAGTTGAGGAAATTCTCTATCCCGCTATGGAAGATTATGCGCTCGATATAATGATTGGAAAAGGTCCCAGTGCTCGTTCGATCAGACTTGACCTGCCTCATTTTACTTTGATAGGGGCAACAACAAGAGCTGGGCTGCTGACGGCACCGCTTCGAGACCGATTCGGCATGATAAATAGATTAGAGCTGTATACGCCGGAAGAGATAAGTCAAATTCTTAGTAGAGATGCGGCTATTCTCAATATAGGCATCGATGCTGGCGGTCTTGCCATTATTTCAACCCGATGTCGCGGAACGCCGCGTATAGCGATCAGACTTCTGCGCAGAATGAGAGATTTCGCACAGGTAAGAGGATCTGGTGTTATTGATAGAGGTATTGCTGAGTTAGGGCTGGCTGCCCTCGATATTGACGAGCGCGGACTAGATGCCACTGACCGGAGATTGATGCAGAATATGATAGAAATGTTTGGCGGTGGTCCTGTTGGACTAGATACTCTGGCTGCCTGCACAGGTGAGGATTCTGTGACGATTGAGGATGTATATGAGCCCTTCTTAATGCAGATCGGTTTCCTGGCAAAAACTCCTAGGGGTCGCGTTCTAACTAGATTAGGCTGGAATCACCTCGGCATCGAATGCCCAGATCAATATGAGAGGCGTTTAAAAGGCATGGGTCGTGCGCTGAGCGATTTGCCAGTCGGAGAATCCGGCGATAAGGAAGATTCTGGAAGTCAGCTTGAGTTTGAGCTTGAATAATTTAAGAGGTTATAACTGACATGAAAATAAAAGTACTATTGCATGCTTGCTGTGGACCTTGTGCGGAGTTCCCGTTACAGGAGCTGATGAAGAGCAATTATGATATAACTGTATATTACTTCAATCCCAATATTCATCCAATCGAAGAGTGGAAGCGAAGACTGGCTCAGCTGGAGTATCTTACAGCCAGGCTTGGGCTGGAACTTATTGTGGATGGAACCAGCGAACCTGGTACCTGGCTGGACTGGGATAAGCAAGGAAAACCTGATCGTTGCCAAATGTGCTATGAGAGCCGTTTGGGCAAAACCGCTGAGAAGGCTGCAGAATTAGGCATGGATGCGTTTTTGTCAACACTGCAGGTAAGCCCCTATCAGGATTTTGATTTAATAACCAGGATCGGTAAAAAGTATGCTGATCAGTATGAATTGGAATTTTTCTCTATAGACTTCCGCTCAGGCTATCGCCAAGGACAGAATATGGCCAGAGAAGATGGTCTCTATAGACAAAAATATTGTGGCTGTGCTATATCTCTTGAGAATTCTGATTTTCGCGAGAAGATCCAGCGAGATCTTGAGGGTTTAAGGGTTCAACAATAATTGTCTGATAGCGATCGTAAATGACCATACCCGGCCTGGCGCCATTTGGCTTACGTACATGACTTACAGGACAATAATCTACTGGCAGCTTGACTCCTCCGGCTCCAGCTTGTCCGGCCTTTGAGAACCATGCCGCTATGCCTGCCGCTTGCTCAAGCGCTTGATCTGAAAGCTCTCTGCCATTGGTTTTTACAATTACGTGTGTTCCTGGCATTTTTTGTACATGCAGCCATATGTCATTCTTGGCTGCTGTTTTTAGTGTCAGGCTATCATTTTGAATATTGTTGCGTCCTGCGAGGATCTCAAATCCATCAGTGCTATACCAGCTTCTAGGAGGAAGAGCTGCCTCCTTCTTGACTTTTGCCGGTTTGTTTTTGGTACTTTTCCCTTTAGCTGACTTAGAAATGGTTTTGCTTCGACCGCCTGGTTTGCCTGGGTTCATGAGATTGCTCTTGTTTTGTTTATTTTGAATCTCAGCATCGACTCTTTCTTCCTTGCTTAATCTGCGACTTCCTGATATGAGACCATAGGCTGACATTTCCTGTTTAATGGCTATGAGATCATCAAGCTCTTGGGCATTATCTACAGCTTTTCCCAGTGTTTCGAGCCACGAGATATCCTGTTCATCCTGATCTGCCAGTAGTTTTCCGGTCTCAAACTTGGTTTTGGCCTTGTTATATTTGCGGAAATAATTCTGCGCGTTCCAGGCTGCGGATCTGTTTGTTTGCAAGTCTACAGTAATCTGTTTGAGCTCAGGATCATAATAATCTGTTAACACAACATGATCCAGACCACTTTTGAGAGCCTGTTCAGTCTGATGAATGCTGCTTAGGATCAGGTCACCATAATGCTTATAGCTATTGCTGTTTTCTCCTTCGCGGCAATCTTGTAAATGAATCTGGTATTTTCGTCGGGAATGCTCAAGCTGATTGTTGATCAGCTTCTGCAGGTGCTGCCTTCTTTGCTGCATGTTGTTAAGAACATAGCGTGCGTTATAGTAGACGTCCATAGCGGCTGAGATAGTTGGCATTTGTTTGAAATTGGCGAATATATTAAGTCTTAGCGCATGATAGTCATGAGGAACATAATCTGATGACGATATATAGAATACAGAGGGTATAAACCTTCGTGCTTCAATTTGCTCAAGTACTTGCAGCATATGTAAATCAAGAGCTTTCAATTCTTTTTCTTCAAGCTGTATAGCTCGTTTTCTCATGTCTATACCAGCTCTTTCAACTATTTCCTGACACAGCTGAGGAGAGAAGCCCTGACAGGTTTCCAACAGTGCTTTGTCTATAGGCTTAGGGAGAGCTTGTGGCAGAAGCCAAAGCCTCTCAGATTTTATGCTCTCAATAATATCTGGCGGCGTCAGCTTTTCCTGCGCTGGCGGCAACTGATAAGGTCGTGCAGGCATGATTTCCCTGACACGGCTCATTTCATTATCAACATGAAGGATGGAATCATGGATTCTGTCATCCTCATTAACCAGAATTATGTTGCTGTGCCTTCCCATTATTTCAATGATCAGTCGCTTCTCAAGCGTATCTCCAAGCTCGTTAAC
>CAZSLR010000001.1:0-34474 GCA_964607635.1 uncultured Oscillospiraceae bacterium | reverse complement strand
TTTGCAGTTATTCCATCTAGTGGCATATGATTACCTCACATTGTTTTGTCTGAATCAGAATATGATTATAGCATAGTATGAGATGCATTATTGCTTCACAATACTGGCAAAAGTCGACTCATATGCACTATAATAGGATCCATCAAAGTGATATGGAGAGTATTTATGCCATCCAGGAAGAAGTCAGCTGCAGGACGTGGCAAAACTACGCAAGCAGCCTCAAGGCAGGTTTCAAAAGGAAGAACAAACAGCAGCGGGAACAAAACGCGAACTAACAGCGGCAGCAGCTCTGTTCTGGTGCTGGTTTACGATTTTTTGGCTGGGACTTATTTCGGTCGGATATCTGTAGCAGCGATACTGTTATGCCTTATCGTTTTAATAAATTTATTGATTTCCGGAGACCGATTCAATTGGTTTTTTACATTAACTGGAATTGAGTTGGTCGTTGCAGCTGCCGGTGGGTGGCTATATTTTCTACTCAGAGACGATGGGGAATAGAAATAATCTGCTTCTCTGATGATAAACTAAACAAGAAAACAGGAGCCGTTTGCTGAGTAATTAGAGCTGGATTCGTATACAGAATTATTGCTCAGATTACTAACAGGACTCCTGTTTTATTATTTGGCTTGCGGTTATTACTTCTTGTTTTTTCCTTTGCTACCTAAATAACCAATAAACTTGATCGTAAAGAAGAATAGAACAAGAATAGTAAAAACGCCAATCAAACCGGCGCCGGCAATAAATAGACCTTGAGTTATATTATCCGAGTTTTGAAGCTGCTGCAGCATAAAAATATCCTCCTGCATAATAATAGCGTTTGCTGAGCGCGATTACGCGTATCATTGAATTATCTGCCTGCAATCATGGTAACTAACATGATAATCAGGCCGCCTGCTACGATAGAGCCCAGCTGACCTGCAACATTGGCACTGATGGCCTGCATCAGGATAAAATTACTGGGATCTTCTTCCTTAGCCATACGCTGAACTACTCTTGCAGACATCGGGAAGGCAGATATGCCTGCTGCACCTATCATGGGGTTGACCTTGCGCTTCAGGAATAGATTAAGGAACTTGGCAAATAGTACACCACCTGCAGTGTCGAAGATAAAAGCAAACAGACCCAGTAGCATGATTCCTACTGTTTCCCAGCGTAAGAATTTGTCTGCGATCATAGTCGATCCAATTGTCAGACCAAGAAGAATAGTTACGAGACTGGAGAGTTCGTTCTGGGCAGCCTTGGATAGTTTCTCCAGAACTCCGCACTCACGAATCAAATTACCGAACATAAGTGATCCGACTAAAGGTGCACTCATAGGAACTATAATACCAGCTATAATTGTTATAACGATAGGGAATAGTAGCTTAACTATTCTTGGTACCGAATCCTCATGATAATCCATGCGGATCATGCGTTCCTTTTTCGTTGTCAGCGCCCTGATAACCGGTGGCTGGATGATTGGAACAAGTGACATATAGGAATAAGCCGCAACTGATATCGGGCCCATGTAATCTTGCAAATTAAAATGGTTGGCAACATACAATGTGGTTGGACCATCTGCTGCTCCGATAATTCCGACAGCCGAGGCCAGATGCATGGCATCCTGACCCGTGATGCCAAGATAAGGAAGTAAAATCAAAGTTAGAATGAAAGTCGCGAAAATTCCGAATTGCGCTGCCGCGCCAAAAAAAATCATAAACGGGTTTTTAAATAGAGGCGTGAAGTCTATCATTGCTCCAACCGCGATAAAAATCAGAATCGGAAACAATTCGGTTGCAATACCTGCGTCAAACAAAACCTTGAGAAATCCAGGTTCACCCTCAACGCCGATTACTGCTGCCATACCTTCTATGGCTGGCGGCAGATTTGCCAGAATGGCACCGAAACCAATTGGCAGAAGGAGTGCCGGTTCATAATCCTTGGCGATTGCAAGATAAATAAGAACCGCGCTGATCGCAAACATTACGAGTGATCTTATGCCTGCGGCTGTGCCAAGAAAAGTAACACCACTAAACAATTCGCTAAATAATTCCTGCATAAAAATTACCTTTCTCCATTTCGTTATAGTTTTTGTGTCAAGCTAATGTGGATGATTGGTTTCTAATTATTATTTATTTTTTCTAAAAGGTTGCGAATCTTAAGTGTAGGATCCATCAGCAGAGACAATGAAGCATCATGATTTATCGCGTCGATCAGAAGTGCGACAAACTTAGAAGCATCTACATCAACAAACCATGGTGCTTTGAGCAGTTCTGGACGACGGTATATTAAGTTGCAGGCAAATACCTTAGATATTAGACCCTCTTCATATGCCTTGTTAAAATGATCCAGACCCTCTGTAAATAAACCAAATGTCGTAGCACAAAATATTCTGTTTGCCTTGCGGCTTTTCAGCTCTCTGGCAATATCAAGGATAGAATCACCAGAAGAAATCATATCATCAACAACAATAATATCCATGCCCTCTACGGTGTCCCCAAGGAACTCATGAGCCATTATTGGATTTCTGCCATCTATAACCTTGGTATAATCACGGCGCTTATAGAATGTACCAAGTGGTACTCCGAGCATTGAAGCATAGTACATTGCTCTCGAGATACCGCCCTCATCAGGGCTGACAACCATTAGTCCACCTTCTTTGATATTAAGGTCCGGTGTTGTCTTAAATAGTGCCTTCAGTATTTGATAAGCGGAGGGAATACTTTCAAATCCGCTTGTAGGTACTGCATTTGCGACACGTTCATCATGAGCGTCGAAGGTGATAACATTATTAATGCCTAATCCGTATAATTCTTCCAGCATATGGGCACAGTCGAGAGATTCTCTGGCATTTCTCTTATGCTGACGGCTCTCGTAGAGAAAAGGCATAATTACATTTATTCTTCTTGCCTTGCCGCTGATAGCAAGTATTACTCGCTTGAGATCTTGATAATGATCATCCGGGCTCATATGGTTGATGAGTCCATGCATTTTATATGTACAAGAATAGTTCATAACATCAGAAATAATAAAGATATCATGGCCACGAACTGTGTTATTAATTACAGCCTTGCCTTCACCAGATGAAAATCTTACATTTGAGACCTGGATACGATAATCCTTGCGCATAAATCCGGGATATACTTCGTTGACCTCTGGCCTTAGCTCTTGATACTCAGTGCGTCTCTGAACCAGGAAATCATTTACCTTACTTGAAAACTCAGCACTTCCAAGCAGGGGTATAATCCCAACAGGTCCTACCGGTGACATTAGATTATTGCCATACTGATTATAGATATTATAGTTTTTGTCATCACATGACATGGTCTGGAACATCGATATCCTCCTGTTTACAGCCATTTGGCCATTGTGTGTCCGAAGTTAATAGTATGTACCGCACGATGGCAGTCTGTCAATCACTTGAGCTCTTTCTATAAAAGTCCAGCAATTTGTTGATTTTTGTGGTAGGTGAGATCAATTTTGATAGTGAAGCATCATGATTGACAGCGTCAATAAGAAGCGAAATGTAACGCGACATGTTAACATCGATGAACCACGGCTTCTTGAGGAGCTCTGGCGATCTGTAAATCAGATTAGTGCCAAGAACACGATCAATGATGCCATTTTCATAAGCTTTATCGAAAGCTTCGATGCCGTTTGTAAACTGTGAGAATGTGGCGATGCAAAAAATTCGGCCGGCACCCTGATTTTTCAGCTCCTGAGCCGCCTGCAGCATTGTTTTACCAGTTACTATCATGTCATCAATAATTAAAATATCCCGGCCGTCGACATCCTCACCAAGGAATTTTTTCTCAATGGTTTTATAATCACCGGCAATTTTCTGCTGATAATCATATTTTCGATAGAAGGTGCCCAAGGGCACTTCAAGCATAGAAGCATAGTAGATAGCTCTATTAATTCCGCTCTCGTCAGGACTAACAACCATGCAATGATCCTCGTCAAGCTTCAGATCATCTACTGTTTTGATTAGAGATTCAATAATTTGATACGAAGTAGGAAGAGTTTCAAACCCACCTTGAGGTATCGCGTTTGCGACTCTGCTGTCATGAGCGTCAAAGGTAAAAATATTACTTACATTATAGCTGTAAAGCAGCTTAAGCATGGCTGCGCAGTCAAGAGATTCACGATTGCTTCGCTTATCCTGACGTCCCTCATAAAGATAAGGCATTATCAGATTAATTCTTCGCGCATGGCCACTGACAGCAAGGATGATCCTGACCAGATCCTGAAAATGATCATCCGGGCCCATACTTACTTCCTGTCCGAAGCGAACATAGCTGCTGGAATGATTGAGAACATCCGTTACTATAAACAGGTCATGACCTCTAACGGATTGTTCAATTACCGCCTTACCTTCTCCAGATGCGAATCGTGGTGTAGAAACCGGGATTCTGTAGTCAACTCTCATGAAGCCTGGAGTTTGTGACAATTCGGGATGTCTGGCCAGATATATAGCTCTTCTGTTGCGTAAAAAATAGTTAATAGAGCTGGCAAGATCCTGATCAATATTATGAGTTATTAGTGCTATGGGTCCTACTGGAGGCATAGGATTGTCACCGTATTGGTTATACAAATAGTAATTCTTATCTTCTTTTTGTTTTGGTGACATTTAAAACCTCCCGGACAAACATTCAATCCATTCAGCATTGAGCCGATCCAAATACTAAATCACACTGCTGCGGTTGGATGATTTGTGGCTAGTTGCTATGTTATCGTGATATGATGATCAAGGAACAAAGATGCAGAGTCATTATAACTTAATTTGATTCTTATTTAAACAGGAGGCTGTCATGGCTGTTAATTTTCGTAAAACTGTCTTCAAAGGTGTTGCCGCAAAGCTGGATCAATGTCCAAAAGATCAATTGCAGGAAATTGTGATGTCAGGACGTTCTAATGTAGGTAAGTCTTCTTTGATCAATTCGCTTTCGGGACAAAGCAAGCTTGCCAGAGTAAGCAACACACCAGGAAAAACCAGAATGGTCATTTATTTCGAGGTTGATGAAAGATTCTATTTGACTGATTTGCCTGGATACGGCTATGCAAAAGTCTCCAAAGAAGTAAAAGCTGATTTTTCGGAGCTGGTTGACCAGTATCTTTTAGCCGGAAGACCTATAGCAATGGTAATGCATCTGATGGACATAAGACATAAACCAAGTTCTCACGATATGCAAATGATCAGCTGGTTATCATCATCGGGCCTTCCTTGGAGAATCATACTTACAAAAAGTGATAAGCTCAGCAGACAGCAGATCAATAAGCAAATTCAGGAATTAAGAAAGCTTCCCGGCATGAAAGAAGCAGCTGAACCCTTGGTTTTTTCTGCCCTTAATCGAAATGGATTAGCCGAAGTCAGAGAAGCAATAGCTGCTGTTTTCAATGAAGTCCCTGTCGAAAATGACTGATATTCAGTATGCTTTGTCGAATAATGTCATTTAATTGATCGTCCAACGTTTGTTTTTTTTGCGATACTGGCAGCAGAAAGATCGTAGGGCGGTTGTTTATGCGCAAGAACAAGCAAGGATATAAGCATTGGGATTTCAATACCGGATCAAAAAGTGAAGCAGTAACATCAAAATCAATTGCTTCGGCTATAGTTTTCAGGCCTGGGTTAGTTATGATGCTTCTATCAATAACAGCAGGACTTCTGATTACTTATAAGGTCTCAGCAGCCATTGGCTTTTCTCTTATAATTATTGTTTCATTCTTGGTTATTTATGTCTTTTGCCAGGCTGGAGGAAGGCTTCGGAGCCGGTTGGCCTGTTTCTATTTGCTGCTAGGCTTATTAACGCTATTTGTTTTTCTTCGAGCTGAAGCAAATGATCGGTTTAATCGGCTATATAGTAAGGAAATTATCGGCAGTATTATTGACATCCAAGGCACGGTAGTTTCGGTTCCTGATCTGAATGAGGCCGGCGATGATTGGAGCTCAGTTAGATTGAGGCTCGTTAATGGCTGCCTGATAAGGCTGACAGGTAGCATCAGCCAGCTTGAGTTCGGAGACTTCATTTCTGCAAAGGTCGTAATGGAATTGCCGGCGAAGGAAACAAATCCTGGTGGATTTTCGATGCGTGACTTGTTATTGAGCCATGGCATTTATACGACCGGGAAGATTGTAATGGCAGAAGAGCTTTGTGTTCTGAAAAAGGGTGGTATCTGGCATCGATTACGATCGGCAGTTCCAGCCAAATCTGCAATAAGACAGGCTGTCAGATCATTTTTAGATCGGGAACAGGCAGACTTACTGCTCGCGATTTTTGTCGGTGATGACAATCTACTTGATCCTGATGTCAAAATCTACTTTAGACGAAGCGGTCTTGCTCACTTGACCTCTGTATCTGGTTCACATATATCATTTGTTATTATGCCAATATCTTTGTTGGCCGGTCTTATGAAGCTGGGAAAGAAACAAGCTGCAGCAGTTCAAATATTGTTGCTGCTTATATATGGGACCATAACCGGTTGGAACACCGGTGCTGTACGTGCAGTTTTTATGCTCAGTATATTAATTGTACTTAAGGCCGCAGACAGAAATTATGATGCGGCTAATTCGCTTGGACTGGTATGCGCCTGTATGATATTTCATAACATTTACATTGTTATGCAGATGGGCTTCTGGCTGAGCTTCTGTGCTGCGGCTGCACTGACAGTATTTGCGGTACCTTGTGCAGATTGGCTGAGAACAATTGTGCTTGATAAGACAAAAATTCTTCTGCCAGATTTAGTTACTCATTCGTTGTGTGCCGTAGTCCTGCTGCAATTCGTAATGATTCCACTGACTGCCCAGATGAATAACGAGATTTTCTGGTTGTCCTGGCTCTATAATATGCCGGCTATTTCCCTGGTATCGATAATCTGCGTCCTATCTGTATTTGTAATTCCGATTATCATGATCTCCGGTTATTTTCTGAATACTGTTGCGTCCAGTTTTTTTACCAGCTTAATAGGAGCCTGCGCAAAAGCAGCACTTGATTCACCGTTGAAAAGTCTGACATGGCTGGCAAAAGCCGGCTCAAGCAGTGAGGCCAGATCATCGACAGCTGATTTCAGCATACTGGTATTTATGGGAGGAGCTCTGCTTGCTGCTGCGTTCTGGCTGCGTTATGTTCAGCCGAAGGTGTTTTCATTTGGCAAGTTGCCTATGTGGGTTGGAGGAGTAATGTTTGCCGCAGGCTTGTCTATTATGTATCTAACACGTCTTACTTCTCCTGAATGGACTCTATATTTTCTCGATGTTGGTCAGGGCGACAGCCTTCTGATGATCGATCGAAGAAGCTCAATTTCAATTCTGATAGATGGTGGTCCTGAAAACTCTGGCTATTATGATATCGAGCCTGCTATGAGGTCGTTGGGTATTTCTAAGATTGATCTGGCTATTGTAACTCATGGACATGCTGATCATATATACGGTGTAATGGAGCTTGCTGAGTTGGGTCTAATCGAAGAAATCGCAGTATCACTCATATCAGTTCTGGCTGCTGATAGATCTGATCATTCGAGCAGTAAATTCTCAACCGCTTTTAGTAAAGATGATCAGGGAAATGACTTATCAATGCTTCTGATCAATAAGTGCACTAACCTGTCTATACCTGTGCAGTTACTGAAAAAACATGATACAATCACTTTGCCTGGTGATGCAGCTATATTTGTTCTGTCTCCGGATGCTTATGCCGAGATTTCAAGTGTCCGCAAGGATCAGAACGAAGCTTCACTAATATTGGAATTTGAAAAGGGAAGTCTGAGAACACTGTTGCTGGCGGATCTAACAGCGAATCAGGAGAGATCATTGATGCCTGAATGGAAGAAGGCAGATGTGATCAAGGTTGCTCATCATGGATCAAGATCAACTACCGGAGAGCCTTTTATCGGTCGGGTATTGCCCAGGCATGCGATCATCAGCTCAGGACCGAATTTCTATGGACATCCTTCGCCCGATGTGATCAATAGACTTGAAGACGCCGATTGTATGATCTGGAGAACAGATACGAGTGGTTGCGTAATAGTTGATTATTTTAAGAACGAAGCAAGAATTAAAGTTTATGGCAGGTAAAGCAAATGGCGGCAGTTAAGAAGTCTGCGGAAAAATCAATACAGAATTATGCACAGACCAAGTCACAGCTTAGATCTGAGGAGATTCATAGCGTTTATTTGTTGTTTGGAGAAGAGGATTTCCTGATAGAACGATTAGTGCTAAGTATTCAGGAGCTGGTTCTAGCTCCTGCGTCAGCCGATCTTGATCGTGTTCGAATAGACGCAGAGGGGTATTCTTCACGACTTGATATGCATAAGTTGAAGGCTGAAGTTCAAACTCCGCCTTTTATGTCAAAGCGTAAGTTGATAATAGTCAAGAATAGTACTTTGTTTTCAGCAGGTACTGGTAAAAGAAGCGGAGGGTCAATAAACGAGGATAATGATGATGAGGATAAAGGTGCGGGCAGTCACAAAGATCGACAACAGGAGCTTATTGAGCTATTAAAGCTGGTAAATGATCAGGTTTGTCTGGTATTTATAGAGCAAAAGGCAGATAAAAGGCTGAAGAATTTATTGGCATCTGTGCTAGAAATTGGTGTTGTAGCGGAAATGGCTCAGGAGAAGCCTGCTGTTCTTAAGCAATGGGTCGAAGCTGAGTGCAGGCAAAAGGGAATAGCAATAAGCTCACAGGCTGCTGAGAGTCTTGTTGACCGCTGTGAACAAAGCATGAGAGTTATCTGGTCTGAGTTAGAAAAGCTATTCTTATTTACGGAATACACTAGTACTCAGCAAGTTGATGAGGAAATAATCGCTTTGGTCAGTTTGCCTGATCTGAGAGGTAACATATTTGATCTGACAGATTCAATCTCAAATGGTAATACTGGTCGAGCTTTAGTTCTGCTTGATACACTTATCAGACAGCGGCAACCGCTGCAGCTGATTCAATTTATGTTTGCCAGACATTTCAGACAGTTGATATGTGCTGCTGAGACTGGTCAACCGAATGAGCTTATTAGTAAATTGAAGATAATGCCCTTTGTCGCGACGAGACTTATTAAGCAATCAAAGCAGTTTCCTCTTGCAGTAATGGAGAAAATTTATGAACTCTGCTTCGAAAGTGATATGATGGTCAAAACTGGTAAAATGAATGATCGGCTGGTGCTTGAAACACTGATAGTACGTGCAGGAGAGGCTGCAGGAGCTTATCGTTCCAATCACTAAAAAATGTGATAATGATTGACTCAACTTGCTGTGCTTCTTTATAATATGTTGGATATATTATTTTTTGGATGATGGACAATGCCGGAGAAGCCGGTCAAATAACGGAGGTAGATGACGTGAGCAAAATCGCAATGAAGACACCCTTGGTTGAAATGGATGGGGACGAGATGACAAGAATAATCTGGAAGCAGATCAAGGATATAGTTCTTGAGCCTTTCATTGATTTGAAGACAGAGTATTTCGACCTGGGTCTTGAGTATAGAGATGCCACTGATGATCAGGTTACAATAGACTCAGCCATAAGAACACAGGAATTAGGTGTAGCCGTTAAGTGTGCAACAATTACTCCTAATGCCCAGAGGATGGAAGAGTACACACTTAAAAGTATGTGGAAAAGCCCAAATGGAACAATCAGAGCGATACTCGATGGAACTGTGTTCCGTGCTCCGATAATGACAAAATGTATTACACCCTTCGTATCCAGCTGGCAGAAGCCAATCACCATAGCACGTCATGCCTATGGCGATGTCTATAAGAATTCTGAAATGTTAATTGATGGACCATGTAAGGCAGAGTTGGTTCTTACTATGCCTGATGGCAGTGAGAAAAGACAGCTGATACATGAATATACCGCGCCTGGAGTTCTAATGGGCATGCACAATACTGATAAATCTATTTTCAGCTTCGCCAGAGCCTGCTTTAATTATGCTCTCGATGTGAAGCAGGATCTTTGGTTTGCTACCAAGGATACTATTTCCAAGCAGTATGACCACAGATTCAAGGATATATTTGCAGAGGTCTTCGAGGCTGAGTTCAAACAAGAATTCGAAAAGGCAGGAATTGAGTACTTCTATACTTTGATAGATGACGCCGTTGCCAGAATCATGCGCAGTGAAGGCAATATTGTCTGGGCATGTAAGAATTATGATGGCGATGTTATGTCTGACATGATCGCATCAGCTAACGGCAGTCTTGCTATGATGACATCTGTGCTGGTCTCTCCTGATGGAAAATATGAATATGAAGCTGCTCATGGAACAGTTACAAGACATTATTATCGATATTTGAAGGGACAAAAAACCTCAACTAATCCGATGGCAACTCTTTTTGCTTGGACCGGTGCGCTTCGTAAGCGTGGTGAGCTTGATGGTATAAAGGAGCTGATTGAGTTTTCTGATGCGATCGAGAAGGCTTCGCTGGATACGATAGAATCTGGAATAGTAACAGGTGATCTGAAGAGCCTGATGGAAATCGAAAATGTTCGTGTTGTAGATACAGAGGATTTCCTCAAGGCAATAGTTGAGCAATATCAGAGATCATAATAAAAATTAAAAGTATGAAGGGAGAGAACCGTCACTAAGTTGAGTAAGATAAGTGAACGGTGCTGGAATATGAGTTATTTTAAAACCTGGCAGAAAAAAATAGAGGATACTACTGATCCCAATGCCTATAACGAATTTGTTCAGGATTACTATTTGAAAGAGCAAAACGCCTACGATCAGATTTTACAGTCAGGATCGGCAAAGGTTGAAGGCAATGCTTCTGAGCTTGCTGACAAACTTGGTTTTGGTGAGGATATGATTATTTTCACCGGTTTTCTAGATGGAATTCAGACCAGCCTGAATAAGGCAGTTGAGTTGGATGATATTGAGGAAAGTACAGAACTCGAGCTGGATATAGATTTTGAGAAATTGTTTTGGAATATGCAGGATGCCAAAGCAGATTGGCTATACAATCTTGAGAGTTGGGACAATGTTCTTTCTTCAGACAGAAGAGCTGAAATTACTCGCGATTTCAAGGAATCTCAAATCGTAAGAGTTGAGAAAATAGGCAGAAATGATCCTTGCCCTTGTGGAAGCGGCAAGAAATATAAACAGTGTTGTGCCAAAAAGCAGGGGGCAAAACTATGATCGGTGCGGTTTCTGTTAGAAGTCTATACAAGGATACAGCTTCTTATACCGGTAAGAGTGTAACCATTGCCGGCTGGATCAGGACTGTTCGTGATCAGAAACAATTTGGCTTCATCAGCCTGAATGATGGGACTTTTTTTCAGCCCGTTCAAATTGTTTTTGAACGAGATCAGCTTGATAATTACGATGAGGTCGCAAAATTCGGTAATGGCAGCGCAATTATAGCGACCGGTGTTATATCGTTGACACCGGATGCCAGACAACCATTTGAAATGAAAGCTGAGAGTATCATTCTGGAGGGCGCCTGCCCGCCGGAGTATCCTCTTCAGCCCAAGCGTCATACTCCGGAATATTTAAGGAGCATCGCTCACCTGAGAGCCAGAACCAATCTGCTTTCTGCTGCTTTTAGAGTTCGTTCAGTTGCGGCATACGCGATCCATCGCTTTTTTATGGAGAGAGAGTTTGTCTATGTTCATACACCTATTATTACAGGCAGTGATGCCGAGGGCGCTGGACAGATGTTTACAGTTACTACTCTTGACCTGAATAATCCACCACGCGATGACAAGGGTATGATCGACTATGGTCAGGATTTCTTCGGAAAACATACCAACCTAACTGTGAGCGGTCAGTTGTCGGGCGAAACTTTTGCCATGGCATTTAAGAATATATACACATTCGGACCAACATTCAGAGCTGAGAACTCTAATACGGTCAAGCATGCCGCTGAGTTTTGGATGATTGAGCCTGAAATAGCTTTTGCCGACCTTGAAGATGATATGAAGCTGGCTGAGGATATGATCAAATATATCATACGTGCCGTTCTTGAGGAATGTCCTGAAGAAATGGAGTTTTTCAATCAGTTTGTTGATAAGGGTCTGATGGACAGATTGCAAAATGTTATCAGCAATGACTTCGCGGTTATTACTTACACTGAAGCGATAGAAAAGCTGCAGCTGGTTAAGGAAAGGTTTACCTATCCTGTCGATTGGGGCAGTGATCTGCAAACGGAGCATGAGCGCTACCTGACTGAGGTTCTTTTCGGAAGGCCTGTATTTGTAATCGATTATCCCAAGGATATCAAAGCATTCTATATGAAGCTTAATTCAGATGGCAAAACAGTAGCTGCAATGGATTGCCTTGTTCCTGGAATTGGCGAGATCATCGGTGGGAGCCAGCGAGAAGAGGATATCGAGGTGCTTAAGCAGCGCATGAAGGAATGTAATCTTGAGGAGAAGGATTACTGGTGGTATCTGCAGCTTAGAGAATATGGTTCAGCCAGACACGCTGGTTTTGGCCTAGGATTTGAGCGTATGATCATGTATCTGACTGGCATTCCTAATATCAGAGATGTAATTCCTTTTGCCAGAACAACAGGCAGTGCGGACTTCTGATAAATGACAACGAAGAAAGAATCCTTAGGCAATGCTGAGCAGGTACTGTATTTGGCTTCCGGTTCACCAAGGCGAAAAGAGCTTTTTGAACGTTTCTGGGGTCATAGTGGCTTCACCGTTTGTATACCGGATTTTGATGAGCAGGCAGCAGCTCTTGAGGTGATAGATGGATATGATCCTGAAGCTTTTGCCATGCATCTTACAACCGGTAAGATAGAAGCGGTAAAAAACACAATTAGCAGCAGTGGAGACTATCTGGCAGTTGCAGCAGACACGATCGTTGTTGTAGATGATCAAATACTGGGTAAGCCTTTTAATCAAAGAGAGGCTGCTGATATGCTTAAGAGACTTTCAAATAAACGGCACAGAGTCATAACCGCTATTGCTCTTCTTGTTTGTGTAAAAGATACTGAACAATTGATAGTAGAAGCAGAAACAACTTATGTAGAATTTTCGTTGCTTGATCAGAGGCAGATCGATTGGTATATATCGACCGATGAACCAATGGACAAGGCTGGTGCATATGGGATACAGGGCTATGGCAGCGCCCTTATCAGAAAAATTGACGGCTGCTATTATAATGTTATGGGTTTGCCGGTGAACAGGCTGATGAACATGCTGCGTACAGCATCTTTGAAATCACCTGAGTTTAATTTTATTTCTGGTTTATTGCCCTGGTCCTGACAGGCCTCCGGAAGGAGTCTGAAAATGGAACAGCTAAACAAGCTACTAATGAAAGAAATGCCAGAGGGTGACCGTCCTTATGAGAAGCTGGAGCGGCTTGGCGCCAGAGCAATGTCTGACGCCGAGCTGCTTTCTGTTATTATCAGAAATGGTACTAAACAGGAGTCAGCTCTTCAGCTCGGACAAAGAATCATGTCATTGGCTGGCGAGCGAGGGCTGATGATGCTTCAGGAGCACAGCTTGGAAGAGCTGATGGAAATTCAGGGGATCGGCAGAGTCAAGGCGCTGCAGATCAAGGCTTCTCTTGAACTGGGCAACCGTACGATCGATAGGGCGAGAAACACACCAAGACGACAGATTAAAACGCCTGAGGACGCAAGATTAATGCTTGAGGAACAGCTTAGATCATGTCCGCGAGAAGAGCTGCATATGATTATGCTAGATATACGTAATAGAGTAATCAGAACGATCAGGTTGTCTGAAGGGGGCTTATCTTCTGCTGTTATTCAGCCCAGAGACTTATTTCGCGAAGCTGTAAAAGCTAACGCGGCATCCATTATTCTTGTTCATAATCATCCTAGTGGCGATCCAAGTCCAAGTCAGGATGATATTGATTCTTCGTTAAGATTGATGGAGATGGGTGGACTTATGGGCATTCGAGTGATAGACCATCTTGTAATTTCTTTGTCTGGTTATATAAGTATGAAACAGGAAGGCATGATCTAGCATAAGCATTAGTTTGCTGATGTCTTGTATTTGCGATATTATATCGGAGTAACGGGCATAAAAGCCGAAGCTGAAAGGATGGAAATCATTTGCGCAAGGTAGTGCGGACACGAATATTCACTGTAGTTCTGACAAGCCTCATTTTGGTGGCCTTGATACTTTTGTCATCTTTTCCAGGAAGCCCTCTTAATCACCTTACTACACCAGTTAGTGCTTTGTTTAAGCCGGTCCAGACAGGGTTCAGAACTGCGGCTGACAATGTGGCCGGATTTTGGCAGTCTTTGACCGATGGCATAAGAATACGTGATGAGAACAAGCAGCTTCTACAGGATAACGCGCAGCTGAGGAATCAGGTCGCTCAGCTTGAAGCAGCCGGCAGGAATTACGAAGAGCTGAAGGACGCGCTGCAACTTAAGGATCAATTTGATAGATATGAAATAGCCGGCGCCAGAGTTATGACCAGAGAGCTAGGAACCTGGTTTGATGTTTACAAGATAGACATGGGAACCTCTGACGGTCTCGCTGTTTCCGATACTGTTTCTTATGCGGTTGTAGATTCTCAGTCCAGGCTGATCGGCAGAGTCTTATCTGCTGATCTGACTACTGCAAAGATATTGCCAATGCTTCACGAGGGCTTCTCAGTCAGTGCGCGTGTTAACGAAGTAAATGGTGCTATCATTCGCATGAGAGGGGATTTAGTGCTCAAAAACAGTGGTCTTTGTATGATCGATCAGATTCCCGCAAGTGCTGACCTTCGTATTGGCGATCAGCTTGTAACGAGTGGTCTTGGAGGATTATTTCCAGAGGGGATCCTTATAGGTGAGATCATCGAAATCACAGATGACAATTCTGGCAGAAGAACCGCTGTTGTTAAGCCTCTTGCGGATTATGAGAATTTATCAGTTGTTTTTGTGATGAAGGGACGTCAGCCATGAGACTTCTTAAAAAGTACGGACGTCAAATTATTATCTACTCAATCTATCTGCTGCTTTTGACAGTGATTCAATTTACATTGTCTGGCTGGCTGATTCCAGTGTCAATGATGCCTGATCTGGCGCTTGTTTTTGTCATTATATGCGGAAGCTTTTATGGCGGTGAAGAAGGTATGGTTATTGGACTTATAGCCGGTTTTTTAAGAGATATGCTTGCCGGTAGAGTTCTCGGTCTTGGTATGCTGCTTCTTATGCTCGCCGGTCTTGCTGCATCTGGTATGTTTATCAAATGGTTCAGGCGAAATGCATTTATAGTCCTACTTCAGGTATCAGTTATCAGTATTTTGTATGAGCTCTTCATACTTGGTATGTCCTATCTTTTTCCGATGCTGCCTGATCAGATATATTCATTTAAACTACTCATAGAAATTGGATTACAGGATTCTATCCTTCAGCTGGGGTTAAATGTGGCAGCTGCTATTCCCTTGATGTTATTGCTTCATTATGCGGGACCTTATCCTCGCGGCTTGAAACGAACCGGGATCGAGGAAGATGATAACGGAGATAATGTATGGCGAACGATTTAAAAGATACTTTTTATATATTTGATCACGACGAGGCCGTTGCGTTTGAAAAGAAAGAGGATAATAGACCTGGTTTCAAGCATAGGGTTCGATCGTTTGTCCGTTCAAGATTCGCTGTTCTCAGCGTATTGTTTCTCGCGGTAGGAGCAATGATATTTTATCGTACTGCCGCGTTGCAGCTTAATCCAGGATCTGTCAGCGGTGTAAGCGAAACAAGCGGCATATCAAGACAGCAGGTTATCAAAGCGCCGCGCGGAGATATTTATGATTCTTCAGGAATTGCGCTGGCATATTCTGAAACAGTGCCGGTTATGTATTTGAGTTATGCCGGACTCGATAATAAATCACTTAATGCTATGCTGCTTGATCTTTATAATTTTCTTGAAGCTCATGGGGTGGAGATTTCAAGCGAATTGACTGACTATTTTTCCATCGATCACACAAGCTGTGATCATGTACCTGGACAAGGTGACGACTGTGGAGTGCTTGTCTTTCACAAGAATGTTGAGGAGATAAGCTATTGGCAGACAAATCAGAATTTATTCGCCCTTAAAGAGGCCAAGGACGGAGAAAAAGCTTTGTTTACCGATGACAGAGTTAAGCTCGATCCAGAGGAGTTTTATAAATATCTTCTCTTCAACAAATTTCAGATAGAAAATTATGACGCGGATGGCTTGATTTATAGTAGAGAGGAAGCTTTTCGCATAATGAAGCTTCGCTATCTGATAATGAAGGATTACTGGTCATTCGTAAATGGCACACCTATCGAGATCACGAGACAGGTTACCGAGGATATGGTAAGTGTGATCTATGAGCAAAATTATCGTTTTCGTGGAGTTATTATTGGTCAGGACAGTCAGAGAGTTTATTCTGATCAGGTCAGGTATTTAAGTCATGTTATTGGGTATACTGGTCGAATTTCGGCGATTCAATATGAACAGCTGCGTGAATTGGGATATGAGCCGGATGCGATCGTAGGCCAGGCTGGTGTTGAAGCATCTGCAGAGAGATATCTAGCTGGCCAAAATGGTGTTAAACCGTATAACATCTGGTCTGCTTCCGGCGAGGAGGGTACCTTCTTCTCGGAGGATATTGGGAAAAACGCTGTTCCTGGATATGATGTCAGATTAACAATTGACCTTAAGCTGCAGAAGGTCGCTCAGACTTCTCTTGAACAGGTTATCGAACAGATAAGAAATAGCCCTGATAATAAGAATAAGGGTGATGCGGACGCTGGTGCAGTTGTCGTTCTTGATGCCAAGAGTGGTGCGGTCAAGGCGATGTCGAGTTTCCCATACTATGATCCTAATGATTTTCTCAGGCAGACAGATGACAAAGAAGCAGCAGCGCGTGTTAAGACTTATCTGCAGGATAATGAGCAGAAGCCAATGATGAACCGGACGATCATGGAAATCTACGCTCCGGGTTCAACTTTTAAACCAGCTACTGCTATAGCGGCTCTTCAGTCAGGCGCCATAACACCAACTTCCAATACAATTCGATGTCGAGGATCAGAGATAATAGGTGACTGGCCATGGCGTTGTCTGGAATACCCATATGGTGGACATGGCGATCTTAACTTGATCAGAGGTATGGCAACATCATGCAATATGTACTTCTATCATTTGGGAGTCAGAACGGGTGTCGATAATATTGACTATTGGGGACAGAAGCTCGGCTTGGGTGAATACTCAGGAATAGATCTGCCTGGTGAAGTGAAGGGATATCGCTCAAGTAGAGCAACAAAAATTCTGTTAAGAAGTGATCCGTCAGATCAGGTCTGGTTTCCGGCTGACACCTGTCAGACAGCTATAGGTCAGTTTGATAATAGCTTCACGATTTTGCAGCTTGCCAGATATACAGCGGCAGCAGCAACTGGAAATCTGGTAACTCCTCATGTTATTTCTCAGATTACAAGAAGCGATGGTGTCGTGATCAGCTACAATGAGCCGGAGCCTCAGCCGATCGGTCTGGAGCAGTCAACGATCGATATTATACGTGATTCTATGCTGGCAGTCAGCAAAGATCATGAAGGTACGGCCCGCAGTTATTTCGCTGATTATCCAATTGATGTTGCCGCGAAAACAGGAACTGCCGAAACAGGCCGGGAGGATGTATCTTCCTCCAATGGCTTGTTCATATGTTTTGCTCCAGCCGATGATCCTGAGATCGTGATCGCTCAGATAATTGAGAAGGGAGTATGGGGTTCAAATACCATTGGTATTGCCAAGAATATTCTTGATGCTTATTTTGGGTTTGACAGACCTCAGGATCAGGTATCGGATCAAATTCAGGATCCGGCGATAATTGGTGTTGATACAGCTGAGACAACAGATCAACAGCAGAATAGCTCGACACAAGCTGAATGAGAAAAACTGTGCAATAGGTTGAAACTTATTTGCTGGTGATGGACTTAATCTACAGAAAAAGAGCTTTATGTCTGCAAAGTCTTGTTTGAAGCGGCAAATGTAGTTAGAATAGGTTATAGTTATCTGATATTAGGGAGGTAGCCTTGTGAATATTGTTTTACTTGCAGATAATCGCAAGAATGAACTTCTGGTTAATTTCTGTATTGCCTACAGCCAGATTTTATCCAGGCACACGATGTACTCGCTTTTCAATACATCCAGATTGATTCGTGACGCGACGTCTATTGATATTATTGGCTTATCAACAGAGATATCAGGAAGTCTTGATCAGCTGGCATCGAGAGCTATGTATAACGAAATTGATGCGGTCGTATATTTGCGAGATCCGCTGCTTGGCTCATATGACGCTCCTAATGCATTGCTGAAGGCCTGCGATACAAACAGTATTCCTGTTGCTACAAACATCGCAACGGCCGAGCTGCTAGTTCTTGCGATTGATCGCGGTGATTTGGATTGGCGTGAGTTAGTTAGGTAGATTTCGCTATCTGTGAAATAGAAATAACAAATGCAAGTTATCAACAAATAACTTGCATTTTTTCTTGACGAATATGCGAGTAAGCAATAAAATGATTGTTAGGCTCAGAGTAGATAGGAGCCAGCTATAGTGGATATAGTTAATAAACTTGCGGAGGGATATTCATGAACAAATTACAAGCTGTTTACAATCAGGTCGTAACAAGAAATCCGAATGAACCAGAATTTCATCAGGCAGTTTTAGAAGTGCTTGAGAGTCTGGAGCCTGTAGCGGAGAAGCATCCTGAATGGGTTGAGGCAGGCATTTTTGACAGAATAGTTGAGCCGGAGAGACAAGTGATCTTCCGGGTCAGCTGGGTTGACGATGCCGGCAAGGTTCAGGTCAACAGGGGCTTCCGCATCCAGTTTAACAGTGCTATCGGCCCTTATAAGGGTGGTTTGAGACTGCATCCATCTGTTAATCTCAGTGTTATTAAATTTCTGGGCTTCGAACAGATATTTAAAAACTCATTGACCGGTCTGCCTATTGGTGGTGGTAAGGGTGGTTCAGACTTTAATCCGCGTGGTAAAAGTGACGGAGAGATCATGAGATTCTGTCAAAGCTTCATGACTGAGCTGTATCGCCATATAGGTCCTGATACAGATGTTCCGGCTGGAGATATAGGTACAGGAGCACGTGAGATCGGTTATATGTATGGTCAGTATAAGAGACTTTCTAATTCTCATACCGGCGTTCTAACAGGCAAAGGATTAACATGGGGTGGTTCGCTGGCCAGAACAGAAGCGACAGGCTATGGCTTGCTTTATTTCATGGATGAAGCACTTAAGGCCAAGGGCAAGACTTTTGCCGGTGCTACTGTTTCAATTTCAGGATCGGGTAATGTTGCTATTTTTGCCACTGAGAAAGCTCAGGAATTAGGTGCCAAGGTTGTAACACTTAGTGATTCTGATGGTTATATCTATGATCCGAATGGAATTGATCTTGATGCTGTTAAGCAGATCAAGCTTGTTAAGCGTGGAAGAATCAAGGAATATGTCGACTCACATCCGAATGCTGAGTATCACGATGGCTGTGCAGGCATCTGGTCAGTTCCTTGTGATGTTGCTTTGCCATGTGCTACACAGAACGAAATTGACAAGGCGTCAGCAGAGCTTTTAGTTAAGAATGGTTGTTATGCCCTGGGTGAAGGAGCAAATATGCCATCAACACCAGAGGCAGTCGACGTTTATCTGAAGAATAAGGTTATTTACGGACCTGCAAAAGCAGCTAATGCCGGAGGTGTTGCTACTTCTGCTCTCGAGATGAGCCAGAACAGTATGCGTTACAGCTGGACCTTTGAAGAGGTTGACAGCAAGCTTAAGCAGATCATGATCGATATTTATAGCCAGGCCAGTACAGCTGCTGCCGAGTATGGCGATCCTGACAATCTTGTAATGGGCGCTAATATCGCCGGTTTCGAGAAGGTCGCGACAGCTATGTATCAATTTGGTGTAGCATACTAAATTGCGTTTCATAGATCAGATGATTTGCTACTGACAATTACGATATTGCTCCCAAAGAACCAGAACAGCTTCGTCCAGTGAGGATAACGCTGAATCTGGTTCTTTTTTGTGCTATTATGTAGTTCGTGAAATCTGATATTGTATCACTGGAGGTACTCATGTCCTGGACTATTCAAAAACTACCTGTGAGCGGTTTTGCCGCTAATTGTTATTGGCTGGATAATGGTGTAAATGCCTGGCTGATAGATCCTGCAGCCTGGCCAGAGAAGAAGCCACTCACCGATTCCAGGCTTCAGGGCATAGTTGTGACTCATGGACATATGGATCATATCCTGACTGCGGATGAATGGCGATCAAGCTTCAAAGTACCGCTCATGATTCATGAAGCGGATGCTCATATGATGACGGACAGTATGGCAAATGTATCGGCGAAGTTCGGCAGACCGCTCTGCTGGCAGCCGGCTGAAGCAACTTTGAAGGATAACCAGATTATTGATCTCGGAGATGGTTCTCGGCTAAATATAATAAATACACCTGGGCACACCAGCGGTTGTGTTTGCCTGCAGCTGGTAGAGGAGAATGGTAAGCAAATAGCGCTTTTCACAGGTGACACAATATTTGCCGATAGTGTTGGCAGAACCGATTTGGGAGGATCTGACCAGCAGCTGATCGAGTCTATCGACAGAATACGGTCACTGCTTACAGACAATAATGGCAACATGATAGTATATCCAGGACATGGACCATCAATCAGCTTTGGCGATTTATGTAAGACCCATCCTTGGATGAGTAGACCGGATACTGATTTTGTATGAAGTGTTTCCGTTTTCAGGCTAGCTGCTAATTGATCCTTATAGGTCTGGATTCAAAAATATCAGTGCGATATAGTCTATTTATTCCTACTCTGCGATAATAGATATATGGTCCTATCAGACAGAAGCTGTCAACAGCATCGTCAGTGGTAAGAATGGCGTCGCCTCGGCTAATTTCTTTATCATTGTCCAGTTTGAGGCGAAAGAGCTGTTGCTGACTTCCACTATCAATGAAATATATGATCTGATCAAATATAGCAAACTGACGATCAAACGAATACTCCATGACTAGAGAAGAGCTAAGAGAGCTCTCGTTTTGAACAGCTTCAGAATCGCTGCTATCTGTCTGATCAGCAACACTGCCAGCTGCACCTGAATCAGCTGCTCCGACTTCATCCTGATCAGCAAAACCACCAATATCAAGCGCATAAAGATGATATTGCTTCTGTAGGTCCGCATAATAAAGATAATCGGCATCTGTCTGTAAGTTGCCAGCAGCAGTCTCGGCAATTCTTTCATAGCTATTGCTTCGCAGATCATATCTGACAATTCCATCCTGAGCTGATTTGCCAGCAATATATAAGCTGCTGCCTCTCAGTAAAACACTGCTGACCGGGAATTCTACCAACAGATTACGTCCGGTACCATCGGTTTTGATGCTTATAAGTGATCTGTCTGGTTCTTCGATCGCATAGATCATACCCTGGTAAAAGACCAGGTTGCTAAGTGTTCCTGATCCTGCTCTGACATGTGAGCTGCCGTCAAGCTTCATTTTTGACAATGGGCCATTATTATTACCTGCCGCATAAAAAAACTGCTCGTCAGCAATCAACGGCCATGAGGCCGGCTGCTCGTTGATGATCGTAAGATTTTGACCATCTGCGTCAGTTTTGCTGAAGCCGTTGCTTCCGCTTGTGAAATAAATATTAAGACCGTCTGTAATTACCAGATTTGCTCCCGGTAAATTTACTGATGAAACAAGAGAATGCAAAATCTCCTCGTCTGCAGGCAGAGATTTTGCGATCGATATGTTCTGATCGTCATTTTTGTTATGACAGCCCGAAGCTATATATATAGACATAAATAGCACGATAAATAAAATGATCGACAAGCCAATATAGCGATTCAGCGAAGCTTTTCTCATATTTATAACTCCTGTTTAATAAGGTTTATCAGCTGATATTATAGCACGGATAAGTTACAGGTAGCAGGTTGCTGACAAAAGCCTATCAGCGACTGTATATATCTGCATAATATGACAGTATATTTATGAATTATGTTGATAAACTTGAAAATATGTTGATTCTGATGTATAAATAGTCAGTAATCATTAATAATTCTGACTAATGCCTGCCTGGACTGCCGGCTGGATGCCGGTTTGGTATTTGCAGAACAAGACGCGGCTTAAGCCGCTGACAAGTTGATATAGAAGGATGGGAAAAGTAATGAAAAAAATGATCAGAATTACAGCAGTTATCTGTTTGCTGGCTATGGCTGTATCGATAGCCGCCTGTTCAGGAAAAGAAGTGCAGATAGGCTCACAGGAGGATCTGGTAGGTAAGGTCATCGGTGTTCAGCTTGGTACGACTGGCGATGATATCGCCAAGGAAATCGATACGAAGAGCGTAGAGCGATACAATGCCTACGTTGACGCTATTACGTCACTCAAGCAGAAAAAAATAGATGCGATCATCATGGATAGAGATACTGCGACCTCTTATGTCGCCATTAACGATGATCTTGTTATACTTGATGTTGGTTTTGAACCTGAACAGTATGCTGTTGCAGTTCAAAAAGGTGACTCTGAGCTGAAAGCAATTGTTGATGAAGTGATAGCTGAAATGAAAAACGATGGGTCACTCGAAGCATCACTTGAAGCACATAAGGATTCTAATGGCAAAGCACCTGATTTCAATGTTGGAGCAGCAGGCGGCAAACTCGTCATGGGTACAGAAGCAGGTTTCCCTCCATACGAGTACATGAGCGGCAACAGTGTTATCGGAACAGATGTTGATCTTATGGCATTAGTAGCCAAAAAGCTCGATAAGGAGCTGGTAGTTGAAAACATGAACTTCGATGGTCTGATCGCGGCTCTACAGCAGGGCAAGATCAATGCTATCGCCGCAGGCATGACGATCAACGAGGAGCGTAAGGTAAACGTTGATTTCTCAATTCCTTATGTTGATGCATCACAGGTTGTAGTTATTCGCAAAGCAAGTGCGAAATAAATATTGATCAGTTCTGTTGATCAACAAATTGTATAGAAATAATTATTGCAAAGAGGCTGTCCTGCCCTGGCGGGGCAGCTCCTTTTTTACAGAAAGTGAGGGACCATAATGTTAGAACCGGCTGAAAAGCATGAATCTGTAGAAGAAATCGTGTTCACATATGAGCCGTCTCCCAAGCCGTTTTGGAAACGACATATTTATGACTTCATCATCGCCGCAGTCTTCATTATATTCGCCTTGTTCACTGCTTTTGCACCTCAGCTTGGACTTGACATTCCTTTTTTTACCAAGCTGCGTACTAATTTTATCAATGACTTCATCGTGGATAATAGATTTATGTGGCTTGTTACCGGACTTGGCACGACACTGGTAATCACGATAATCGCGACGACATTGGGACTTACTCTTGGCCTGACACTCGCGATAATCAAAGTTCTTGACTATAGTGGTAAGAGGATCTTTTTTATTACCAGACTGGCTGAGTACTATTTGACAGTGATCCGAGGAACACCAGTAGTTGTACAGCTGATGATTATTTACTATGTAATATTCGGCTCGATTAGTGTAAGTAAAATATTAGTCGCGTCTTTGGCTTTTGGTATTAATAGTGGTGCCTATGTCGCCGAAATTATTCGAGCTGGCATAATGGCGGTGGATCGCGGACAGATGGAAGCTGGTCGCTCTCTTGGCCTGACCTATGGTGTGACAATGCAGAAGATCATTCTGCCACAGGCCTTCAAAAACGTCCTGCCGGCGTTATTCAACGAACTAATAACATTGTTAAAAGAAACGGCCGTCGCAGGCTATATCGCTATCGCTGATCTTGCCAGAGCAGGTGATATGATCAGATCCAGAACCTTTGATCCGTTGCTCCCTCTCTTCGCGGTTGCCGCGATCTATCTGGTAATGGTTATGGGATTAACTCAATTGATGTCAAAAATCGAAAGGAGGCTGCGTCGAAGTGATAACCGTTGATAAGTTGTGTAAGAATTTCGGCAGTCTGTCAGTTTTGAAAAACATCGACGCAGAGATAAAGAATGGAGAAAAAATTGTTATAGTCGGTCCATCCGGCTCTGGCAAAAGCACCTTCCTGCGTTGTCTGAATTTGCTGGACCAGCCATCAGCTGGTAATATAATTGTAGATGGTGAGAATATCACTGCTGAGGAATGTGATATCAACATGGTGAGACAAAAAATGGGAATGGTGTTCCAGCATTTTAATCTGTTTCCTCATTTGACTGTTATTGAAAATATTACTCTCGCACCAATACAGTTGAAGAGAATGAATAAAGAAGATGCGATCAAAAGAGCTTATGAACTGCTGGATCGTGTAGGCCTGAGAGAGAAGGCCAACGAGTATCCGATCAAACTATCTGGTGGTCAGAAACAAAGAATCGCAATTGCTCGTGCTCTGGCGATGAACCCGGAAATAATGTTATTTGATGAGCCTACCTCAGCACTTGACCCTGAAATGATCGGCGAGGTTCTGGATGTTATGCAGGAGCTGGCTGAAGAAGGCATGACTATGGTCGTAGTCACACATGAAATGGGTTTTGCTCGCAAAGTAGCGAGCAGAGTTATGTTTATGGATGAGGGCAGAATCGTAGAACAAGGAACCCCTGAAGAGGTTTTTGGCAATCCTCAAAACGACAGAACTAAGCTGTTCCTGTCCAAGGTTTTGGCACACTGAAAATGCAATTGAACATGCTATTAGACCCTCCCGTTAATACAGCGGGAGGGTTTTTTCTACTTTTGACAGGTATTGACTGAAAATGACTGATCATCGTTCCCAATGAAGACTTTTGCCAATATATTATGTTGAATGTGAGCTGCATATATTGCAGATAATTCAGATGATCGTAAAAACAGGGGGTGTTTGATTTGGCGATGTCACTTGAGGCCGCGATAGCTGTTCCGATTTGTATCATTGCTTTCAGCTTCGCGTTAAGTCAGGCTGTGCCAGCCTATATGGAAGCAAATACAGCAGCAGCCTTATCCGCGCAGGCAATAAGCTCAGCCTGTAAAAACAGATCAATATATGCGAGCAGAAATGTTTTATATCGCAGTTCTTTTATGACTGCTGTTTCAACCTCGCCCGACGGAGTTATAGACATTATTAGTCTGGGAAGAGACATAATGCGTCCGCTGGGAAATCTATTTGATGAAGAGGTGATGACCCATGATTGATCAGTCAATAAATCTGAAAAAGTCAAAGAGCTATTTACTGCGCAGAAAACGCGGGGCGGTAACTTTATTTCTCTGTTTCCTGCTTGGCTCGACCTCGACTATCCTTTTGATTTGTCTTCAGGCTTCAATTCTTCGGAGAGATGAGGCGACAATAATAAGAGCTGGACGGTCTGCAGCTGAGAGCTGCCTGGCCGCATATGATATAGATTTGCTTGAAGATTATGGGATATGGGCTGTAGAAAGCAGATTTATATCCGACATTGCATCTGATGAAATGCTTGATGATCAGGTATATAGACCAGTCATTTCTATATCCGCAGCAAATAACGCACTTGATAATGAATGGTTGTCATCACAGATCGCAGCTTATATGAAAATAAGAGCTCCAGCTATCTGGATCGAAAAAATAGCTGAAGCGCTTATGGATATAAACGCACCAATACCAACAACAGAAAGTGATATTGTGACTGCCAGATCAGGAAGCTCACATAGAGATATAAGCGTTGATAGACTGAAAGGCACAGCTGGCAGCAATGTATTTACAGCACCTCTCAAGCCAGAAATTGACAAATTGAAGGACATCGATATGGATGATATCATGGATTTTCAAATGAAGCTGCAGGAGTATATGTTTAAATGCATACCTTACAATCTGGCATTGTCTGCGGTCAACAACTGTCTGGACTGGATATTCTCACCGATTACAGAACCTCTCAAGGATGCCGCGGCTAAGAAAATCAGCAGTACTATCGATGAGATGCTTAAGGACAGGCTTCCGGTAAATCCGGCAGATTTTGGAGTTGAAGACGGTGCTTACGATTCGGGGTATCTGCCAGATTATTTAGACCCAACTGAATTGACTGAACTGTCTGGTTTTGCGGATAGCCTGCTTAATGCTCCTGTTAGAGCGAATAATTTAGTTCTTGCAGAGTATTGTCTTGCCATTTTCCCTTCACAGGTCACTGAAACAATAGACAGAGAGACTGGCTCAAAAAATAAAATTCTTACTCCTGATGGCAGATCTCATGACAGTTTGGCTAGAAGATTATTATCGACAGAATCTGGATCGGCAGAATTCAGAAAAAACGAGCTTGAAATGATAATAACAGGTCTTGATTCTCCTCAGAAGGCCGCTGATAGGATGAAGGGTAATTTGATGATGGTAAGATCGATCATCAGAATAATTGAAATAGCGTCTGATCAGAGTAAAATGAACAGCTATCGACCCGCGGCAAATATAATGTCTGCACTGATATCTGCCGCTAGCGCAGGCACGGTCAATATCGATCCGGAGACCGCTTTGTGGCTTATTGCTGTTTCTGATGCTGTCAGATCAGCCGCCGAGGATACAAAACAGCTGATCGACGGTAAGTCCGTTGCTTTGTGGACATATGATAAGCGTTCATACATTTACTTCAATTATTATGATTATATGCGTTTGTTTTTGCTCATAAGTCCAGATGAAAAGCTGTTGACTAATATTTCCAACACGATCCAGCGGTCTTTGCCTGGCAATTATGCCAGCTCTTTGGAAACTAAAATATCTTATGGTCAGAGAAGCTGCAGCTTTTTATCATCATATAGAGTGAATAACTCACATATGTTAATCGAACATGATGAAGCTAGTTGAAGAAGTGAAATACCGCAGTCCGGAATTAAAATCCAAGGAAGGCTCAATTGCTCTTGAGGCTGCTATTTCAATTTCCCTTTTACTACTTGTGCTATGCTTCATGTTGATGGCAATAATCTCATCGCAATTAGAGGCTGCTGTTGGCGCGGCTCTTGAAAACACCGCTGCTGAAATCAGTCTGCTTCTGCCTGTGGCTGATCTTGCCATAGAGGATTGCGAACCGATAAAGGATGCTATTGCAGATCTTGATGAGATCGATAATCAGCTCGCGGATAGCCTGTTCCTAAAATATCTCTTTGACGGAAGTATTACTGATCTGGTGTCATCAGTTCTATTAGGAGAACTAATTGAACAACGCTGTGATTTCTGGTTGCAGGATGCATCCAGTGGTCAACAGCTGTACCTGCATTTATTACAAAATAAGTATGTTGAGTTGATGTGGCATGATGAGGAAAACTTCCTAATCCTACAAGCGAATTTTGAGATCAAGACAATTTTTGGCGAAATGAAGCGGACTGCCAGAGCGGTTGTGCCGATTTGGACCGGTAAGAGCAGGTTTGTAGAGGCGGATGACGAAAAAACTCCTAATGTCTGGTCACTCGACAATTTCAGCCGGGGCATAGCTCTGCGTGAACATTTTGGAGCTGATCTACCATTAAGCTATCCTGTAATAGCTTCATTTAATAATGGGACTGCATGCGCTATTAGAAGCATGGATCTAACAGCGCCATCATATCAGGATCAGGATAAGGTGGTAAAAGCCGTTGCTGCTGAAATTGATCGCCTTGCTGATTTTGCTGGTTATAAAGGTTCGTCAAAAATGCCGGCGATCGATATCGATATGATAATTGATCGTAAGCTTATGCTTATTATTCCAACAAACAGCCCTGCAAGCTTTGAAAATGAGATTTTGCCAGAGATTACAATGTTGGCGAATTCGCGAAATATCAGACTTGAAGCTATACGTTATCTAAGCAGTGATCGTTGGCAAGCTGAACTTGTATCTTAGGCTTTAATGAGTTATCATTTTAAGGTGTTTGGCAGGTCGTCAGCAGATGGCCTGTTTCGTTGCATTCAGCCAGCTTCGAGGTGATTTATAGAATGAATGGGAAGCTAAGAGATGATAGTACTGATATGCTGTTTCAAGGGATTTTGAGCTTAGGAAGCCTTGACGAATGCTATGCGTTTTTTGAAGATATTTGTACGATCGCTGAAATTAAATCTCTGGCGCAGCGGCTTCAGGTTGCTGCCATGCTAAGGGGTGGGAAAACCTATACAGAGATTTGTGAGCTGACCGGCGTCAGCACAGCCACAATAAGCAGGGTGAACAGATCGCTTGAGTATGGAGCAGATGGCTATAAAATCGTATTGGATAAACTTGGAATTGAGGAAACTCATTCTGACAGACATAATTCAGAGAGACATAATTATGACAAGACCGGAAAGGAATCAAATAAATGAATATAATTGAAAAGATATTCGGAACACATTCAGAAAGAGAAATCAAGAAACTGATGCCTTTAGTTAAGCAGATAGAGGACCTTGCTCCTAGATTTAAGGCAATGGATGAGAATGCGCTTAAATCATGTACACAAGAATTCAAAAATCGTTTAAATGAAGGCGAAACTCTGGATCAGATCCTGCCGGAGGCTTTTGCCGCTGTACGTGAGGCTGCTGGCAGAGTGCTGGGTATGTATCACTATCCCGTTCAGCTGCTTGGTGGTATCGTTTTGCATCAGGGCCGCATCGCAGAGATGAAAACTGGTGAGGGAAAAACTCTGGTTGCTACCTTGCCGGTTTACTTGAATGCCCTTAGCGGTAAGGGTGTACACGTTGTTACAGTTAACGATTATCTTGCATCCAGAGATAGTGAATGGATGGGCAAGGTTTATAAATATATGGGCTTGTCTGTCGGATTGATCGTACATGGTTTAAGCAATGAACAGCGACGCACCTCATATGCTGCTGATATAACATATGGTACAAATAATGAATTTGGGTTTGATTACTTAAGAGACAACATGGTTACTTATAAGCAGAATATGGTTCAACGGGAGTTGAATTTTGCTATAGTAGACGAGGTCGACAGTATTTTGATCGACGAAGCCAGAACCCCACTTATAATTTCCGGTATGGGTGATGAGTCTTCTGATCTGTATGAGCGTGCAGACAAGCTGGTCAGAAGATTTAAGCCTTTTGTCATGACTGAAACTGATGATAAGATCGATCAGGATGAGCTGACAGAGGATGCCGACTACATTGTTGATGAGAAAGCAAAAACAGCTGTTTTAACCAGAAGAGGTGTAAAAAAATCAGAAGAGTATTTTTCAATTGAAAACCTCTCCGATCAAGAAAACTACCAAATAAATCATCATATTAACAACGCTCTTAAGGCTTATGGCATCATGCATCTTGATTCTGATTATGTCGTCAAGGATGGTGAGGTAATAATAGTAGATGACTTCACGGGTCGTCTGATGCTTGGGCGTAGATACAGCAATGGCTTGCACCAGGCTATCGAGGCTAAGGAAAATGTTAAGGTTGAACGAGAGAACAAGACGCTCGCGACGATAACCTTTCAGAATTATTTTCGTATGTATGGCAAGCTTTCCGGTATGACCGGTACAGCTCTTACTGAGGAAAATGAGTTCAGAGCGATCTATTCTCTTGATGTTATCTGCATACCAACAAATCGTCCAATGATTCGTGAAGATATGGCAGACGCGGTTTTCAAGACACAAAATGGCAAGTATACTGCTCTGCTGCGTGAGGTGGCAGAAGCACATAAGCATGGACAGCCGCTGTTAATTGGTACTGTGTCAGTTGAGAGATCTGAATATATATCAGCATTGTTTAGAAAGAACGGCATTCCGCACAATGTTTTGAACGCCAAGCAGCATGATAGAGAGGCCGAGATAGTAGCACAGGCAGGTCGATTTGGAGCTGTTACCATTGCAACAAATATGGCAGGTCGAGGTACAGACATTCTTCTCGGCGGTAATCCGGAATATCTCAGTAAACAGGAAATGCGTAAGCGTGGTATTCAGGAGGAGCTGATCGAGGCATCTACTACATTGAACGAAACCGATGACCAGCTGATACTGGATGCCCGCAAGCTCTATCGTGAGCTTTTTGAAGAGTTTAAACAGAAAACTCAACAAGAGCGCGACAGAGTTGTTGAAGCCGGTGGATTATACATTATCGGTACTGAGCGTCACGAATCAAGGCGAATCGACAATCAGCTGCGTGGTCGTGCAGGCCGACAAGGAGATCCTGGCCGAAGCCGTTTCTACCTTTCGCTTGAAGATGACCTGATGAGATTGTTTGGCGGCGAACGCATGACGAAGGTTTTTGCGGCGCTTGGTGTAGATGAAGACGTTGAGATTCAACATAATTTGCTCTCAAATGCAATAGAATCAGCCCAGAAACGAGTTGAGGGCAGGAACTTCAGTATACGCAAGCATGTTCTCGAATATGATGATGTCATGAACAAGCAACGCGAGATAATCTACGCGCAGCGCAGAAAGGTTCTTGAGGGTGATGACCTGCATGTTAACTTCCGTAAAATGATTGAGGAGGTTATGAAGGAAACACTTCTTGATTTTTGCGCCGGACTGGCAAATTCAGCTGAATGGGATACAGTGGCAATTGATGCCAAGGTTAGAGATATTTTCGGAGACTTGGACGGTCTAGGCAGGCTAAGCAAGGCCCGCCAGGGAATTGATGCGGAGGAATTCAATGAGCTTCTGACTGAACAGGCTCTGGAAAAATTCGAGAGCAGAGCACAAGAACTTGGTTCGGCCGATCTAATGCGTGAAGCTGAGCGGGTTATACTTCTTCGTACTGTTGACAGCCATTGGATGGATCATATAGATGCTATGGATGATCTCAGAGATAGTATCGGAATGCGTGGCTATGCTCAACATGATCCTGTTATTGAATATAAGAAGGAAGGATTCTCGATGTTTGAGTCGATGAATCAGGTAATCAGGGAGGATTCTGTCCGCCTGATCATGAGGGCCAGATTCAATACAGAACAGGCAATGCAGCGTAAGTCGGTTGCAAAGAATATTACTGAGGGTCACGGTGGAAGTGGCTATACAGGCCAAGCTGATTCTCAAGCAAGTGTATTGCCATCTGTCAATACTGGCAGGCAACAGATAAACAGACCGGCAGGAGCAGGCCCACAGCAGCCACAACGCAGAGAAGAAGCTAAGGTTGGCCGAAATGAACCATGTCCATGCGGCAGCGGTAAGAAGTATAAGAATTGCCACGGTAAGAACGAGTAGAAATGTGATTTGTTAAGAGAGGGAAATGTTATGAATATTGACAAATACAGACAGGATATCAAAGCAGCTGCAGATGTAATTCGAACTAGATTCAATGACAGTATTGATTGGCTGCTTGTGCTTGGCTCAGGTCTTGGACAGCTTGCAGATGGTATTGAAGACCCTGTAATTATCAATTATTCAGATCTTCCTGGATTCCCACAATCGACCGTACCAGGCCACGCGGGCAGATTTATTATAGGACGTTGGTCTGGTCATAACGTTGCGGTAATGCAAGGGCGCTTCCATTATTATGAAGGCTATGATATAGCTGAGACTGTCCTACCTATCAGAGCTATGCAGGCTCTGGGTGTTAAAAATCTGCTTCTGACAAATGCAGCAGGCGGCATGGCTGATGGCATGCGGCCAGGTGATCTGATGCTAATTACGGACCATATCAGTTTATGGGCCGAATCGCCTCTTAGAGGTCCGAATTTGGATGAGTTCGGCTCCAGGTTTATTGATCAGACCTCGGTATACGATCAGGAATATCAGACAATTATGAAAAAGCAGGCTATTGCTCTGGGTATTAATATTCATGAGGGCGTCTACTCATGGTGCAGAGGTCCACAATTTGAAACGCCTGCTGAAATTCGTCTGTTGAAGCTTGTAGGTGCGTCTGCAGCCGGCATGTCAACCGTCCCGGAAGCAATTACAGCTGCTCATGGTGGCATGAGAACTGTGGCGGTTTCCTGTATAACTAATCTGGCGGCAGGGATCAGCGGTCAGAAATTGAGTCATGAAGAGGTTATGGAAACAGGCGCAAAAGCGGCTGACGCGACTATTGCTTTGATCACATCATTTTTGGAGCATGTTTAGCTAATTAGAATACCAGGAGGATTGAAATGGATTACGATATAAAGGATATATCACTTGCGGAATCAGGTCATAAAAAGATCAAGTGGGCGGCAGCTAATATGCCAGTTTTAAGCAGAATAGCTGATGAATTCTCAGTTTCCAAGCCTTTTGCAGGTCTGCGCATCGCTGTAAGTGTTCATGTCGAAGCTAAAACGGCATACTTGGCCCAGGTCCTGCGAATAGGCGGTGCCAGAGTCGCTCTAACAGGCTGTAACCCTCTATCTACACAAGATGACGTTGCCGCTGCTCTCGCTAGTGAGGGCATGGAGGTCTACTGTATACATGGAGCGGATAGTGAAACGTATGTAAGACATCTGAGGCAGGCGCTGCAGTTTGATCCACATATAGTAATTGATGACGGCGGCGATTTCGCGCAGCTGCTGCATACAACAGAGCAGCACAGACTCAAGGACCTGATTGGTGGTTGTGAGGAAACAACAACAGGTGTTAAGCGCTTAAAGATTCTTGAAAAAAATGGTCAGCTAAAATATCCTGTGATAGCCGTTAATGACGCCAGATGCAAGCATCTGTTTGATAATCGTTTTGGTACAGGTCAATCTGTGTGGGCTGCAATAATGAGTACAACGAATTTGCTGGTCGCCGGCAAGACGATTGTTGTTAATGGGTTCGGCATGTGTGGCAAGGGAGTGGCACTTAGAGCGGCCGGACTTGGTGCGAGAGTTATTGTTACTGAGATAGATCCTGTAATGGCTTGTGAGGCTTTGATGGAAGGCTATGATGTCATGAAAATGGATGATGCAGCTCCGCTTGGAGATTTGTTTATTACTGTAACAGGCTGCAAGGATGTTATTACAGCCAAGCATTTCCGTAAAATGAAAAATGGCGCGATTATGTGTAATGCCGGTCATTTTGATGTTGAGATTAATCTGCCCCAGCTTGCTGCCATGTCGAAGGAGAAAAGAACAGTAAGAAATAACATTGAATCCTATTATCTCGAAGATGGGCGGGTATTGAATGTATTAGCACAGGGCAGACTGGTCAATCTTGCGGCCGGTGACGGACATCCTGCGGAAATAATGGATATGAGCTTCGCGCTGCAGGCAAGATCCGCGCAGTATATTGCTCAGCATGGAAAAGAAATGGAAGCCGCAGTCTATGACATTCCAGCAGAAATTGATGATTCAGTTGCGATGACTCTTCTGCTTCATAAGGGCAGAGGATTGGATAATCTAACACCAGACCAGCAATACTATATTGAGAATTGGGACTTAAGTGAGATGGAATAATGTTCAATAGTAGCTTGCTCGTTGTTTATGCTGGAAATTGACTGAGGTGAAATATATGGCGCTGAAGCGAACAAATGTACTTCTTGAAAAAATCATGCTGGTAACAGCAGTATCTGAAGAGATAGGCAGGCAGCCTGAATACATTGACTTCTACGATTCCGCTAAGGGACTTTTGATTATGAAGGATGCTTTTGTGTCAGTAATCGATGGCCTAATTACTTATGTCGGACAAAACAGGTCTATGGCTGAAGCGGCTTTTGCCGATATGAAATATGAAAAATATAATGGCAAAAGCAAACTTGTCTGGCCTTCCATGGCTAATACGCACGGTCACATTCCAATGACTCTCATGAGAAACCGGACAGATGATCACAATCTTCATGACTGGTTATTTAATGTAATTTTTCCGATGGAGGCGCATCTTACTGCTGAACATGTGTTCAGTGGTGCTGAGTTAGGTCTTGCTGAAATGATTCGACATGGAACAGGTGCGGCCGCAGATATGTACTATTTCAGTGACTCAGTTGCTGAAGCCGCAAGTCAGGCCGGATTCAGACTTAACGTTTGTTGTGATGGTAAGCTGGAGGGTAGTGACGGCAGATCGCATGTATCGGCCAGTGAGATTGCCGGTTTCAAGCAACGATGGGAAAGCGGCACAAATGGACTTATAAGGACATCCTTGCTTGTTCATTCTATTTATCTCTATGAGCCATATCTCTATGAAGAGCTGGCCGAGGCCGTGCAAGAGCATAATATGTTCGTGCAGGTTCATATTTCTGAGACGATCAAGGAGGTTGAGGATTGTCTGGTAAAATATGGCAGGAGACCTCCTCAGCAGCTCGATGAGTTTGGTTTGTTGAATGGTCCCGTTATCGCTGCACACTGTGTTCATCTTGACGATGATGATCGCGCCTTACTTGCGGCTAGAAAAGTCACAGTGGCTCATAATCCTGCCAGCAATTTTAAGCTTGGCAGTGGCTTCGCGGATGTTTCTGCCATGATGAGGGCAGGCATTAATGTCAGCCTGGGCACAGATGGAGCAGCAAGTAATAATAATCTTGATCTGTATCAGGAAATGAGACTTGCCGGTTTCCTGGCAAAAGGCTTGACCGGTGATGCCAGCGTATTACCGGCAGGACAATTGATCAGAATGGCAACTCTTAATGGTATGCAAGGATTAGGTTTCGATAAAACGGGATGTCTGCTGCCAGGGTGGAAAGCGGATCTTCAAATCGTCGACATCGATCATCCATCTATGCAGCCGCTTGGCGATCCGGAGGCCGCTCTGATATATAGCTGCAGCAGCAGTTATGTCGAATCACTGATGGTTGATGGGGTCTGGCTGATGTATAAGAATGA